>DAIUET010000152.1:0-7918 GCA_036845045.1 Gemmatimonadaceae bacterium
TTCATATTCCTGCTGGTGGCGCTGGGATTCGTCGGCCTGATCGTGGGGCTGAACAGGGATGCTCCCCTCGGACTCTTCCCCGATGACTTCGCCCTTGCGCCCTGGTTGGGCGTGGCTGGTTTCGTTGGCGCGATCGTATTGCTGTACGGGTGGATGCTGCGTCGGTCTGCCGCGTGACCACGGGGGTCCCAGCCGTCGGAATCGGACTCAGTCGAGCCGCATCGCCACCACGGGGCTGACGCGAATGGCGCTCCGCGCCGGCAACCACGCGGCAAGAACGCTTACCAGGAGGAACACCACGGCCGTTCCGGCGAAGCTGAGGGGATCGGTCGTGCTCAGCCCCGTCACGAGAAACGTGCCCAGTGGCGCGGTCACCAGCGCCGAGATGGCCAGGCCCAGCGCCACGCCAATCCCGACGAGGACCGCCGCGTCACGAATCACCAGCCTGAGGATGCCGGACTGCGTGGCGCCTAACGCGGACCGGATCGCGATCTCGCCGACGCGGCGGCTTACGCTGTAGGAGACGAGAGCGTACAGGCCGAACGCGGCCAGGATCAACCCCAGGACACCCAGGCTGCCGAGGACGACTGCGCCCACCTGGCTCGGAAGCAAGGCGAATCGCAGGGCCGACCCCATCGGCTCGACTTTGACCGACACGGACTGCTCCAGCGCACCGAGCTCCCGTTGCACGGTCCCGGACAGCCGGGCCGCGTCGCCGCGCGTACGCGCGAGCACGAACGCGATCGAGAGCTCGCCGGGATTCTGGAGCAGCGGCAGGTAGAGGGCCGACCGCCGGTCCTCGCCCAACGTCTGGTGCTTGCTGTTGGCCACCATTCCCACGATCTCCCACGTCACGTCGGTCCCGTCGAACCGCAGCCGGCTGCCGACCGGGTTTCGTCCATCGAAATGACGCCGGGCAAACTCCGCGTTCACGATGGCAACGGCCGGCGCGCCCTGACGGTCGGCGGCCTGGAACTCGCGTCCGCCGAGCAACGGGATGCGCAGCGTACCGAAGTACCCAGGCCCGACATGGAGGCGCGAAAACTCGACATGGCGCGCCTCACCCTCGTCGATGTGCGCCGACAGTCCACTCGACGAGGCTCCATACATCGTGAGCTGGACGCCACTCGAGTAGGCCGCCTGCTCGACACCGGGCAGCGCTCGCACGCGCTCGACGGCGCGATGGAGCACGTCGAGATGTTCAGCGGGCGGTTGACCGCGCGCAAATCCAAGCTGCGCGACGAGCGCACGCTCCACTTCGAATCCCGGGTCGGTCACCTGGGTGCGGGCCAGGTTGCGGATGAAGAGAAACGCCGTCACCAGCAGGACCGTGGACACGGTGACCTGACCGGCAAGCAGGACACCGCGCGCTGTGACCCTTCGGTTGGAGTAGAATGGCTCTTCCTTCTTCAGCGCGGGAACGAGCGGAAGACGCGTCGCGCTGAAAGCGGGCAGGACGCCGCACAGCAGGATCGCAAGAAACACGACGGCAATCGCAACCAGGAACAAAGCCGGATCGGGGGCGAGATTCAACTCGACGGGCAGCGGAATCGGTAGCGTGATGCTGTTCACGAGTCGCATGAACCCGAAACTCAGGAGCACACCAGCCGCGGTCCCGATGAGCGCCAGCCAGAACCCCTCGACGAGGAACTGCTGGATCAGCCGGGATCGTGTTCCGCCGATGGCGAGACGGATGGCGATTTCCTGGCGACGTCGCGTGCCACGCGCGATGAGGAGGCCGGCGACGTTCGCACAGGCGATGAGCAACACCATCAGTGATACGAGGGCCAGCAGCAGGAAGAAGCCGCCGACGACCCGGCGCGCCTTCTGTCCACCGAGGCTTCCCGCCGGGATGAACTCCTGGACTCCCGCGTACACCGTGTCTCCCTGAAGCCGTCCGAGGCGCCGGTCGACGGCGTGTACGGCGGCACGCCCCTGTTCGAGCGTCTGTCCCGGTTTGAGCCGCCCCAGCAGCCTGACTACTTTCACGCCTGGCGACCGCAGACCCGGAACGAGCGTTCGATTGAGCGACAGGTACACGGCCGGCGCGAGAGCCGACCCCGCTACGCTCCGCAGCCGCGGGGCGAGGACACCGAGGACCGTATAGGCCTGACCGTTGAGCAGGAGCTGCCGGCCCAGGACCGAGGAATCGCCGGCGAGCTTGCCTTGCCAGAATGCATGACTGATGACGGCCAGGTGGGGATCGTCCTCGGCGCGCGCTTCATCCGCCGTAAAACCACGCCCGAGCACCACCGGGACGCCGGTGACGTCGAAGAAGTTCGACGTCACGATCATTGGCACGGTGGTCGATGTGACATCGCCGTTCCGCCAGTTGATCTCCTGCTCGATGGAGTAGCCGGCGACCTGGGCGAGCGCGCCGCTGGCGTCGATGTCGAGCCAGCGCTGGTAACTGGCGTGGCTGCCGTGACTCACCTGGAACTGCATCAGATCACCGGGGCGCCGGACGTCGGGCGTGGCGAAGACGAATTCTCGGGCGAGGCTGAAGACGGCGAGGTTGCCGCCGGCGCCCACCGCGATGGACAGCGTTGCGGCGGCCACGAGCATCGGCTCTCGACGCAGCGCACGGAGCGTATGGCGCAGGTCGCGGAGCAGGTTCTCGATCGCGGCAGTTCCGCGAGACTCGCGGGACTCCTCGCGAATGCGTTCCACGCCGCCGAAAGTGGCGACGGCCCTGCGCGACGCTTCGTCCGGTGTCATGCCCCTCGCGAGATTTTCCTCGATTTGCTCGTCGAGATGCGCGCGGAGTTCGCGGTCGAGGTCCGCGTCGAGGCGGCGGCGCCTGACGAGCGAGCGGATACGCCGCAGGAGGATGGCGAGCCGGCGGAAGAGCATCAGCGGCTCGTCAGGCGTGACGAAGCGTGAGGTCGATCGCCGTGGAGAGACGGTCCCACTGCTCGAGTTCCGCCTGCAGCTGGGCGCGGCCGGCCCTGGTCAGCGAGTAGAACCTGGCCTCGCGGCCCGTTGCGTTCACGCCCCACTCGGCCTTGATGAGGCCCTGGTGTTCGAGGCGATGAAGCGCAGGGTAGAGCGATCCCTGCTTGATCTGGAGGACGTCGCCGGAGGCCGCCTGGATGCGCTTCGCGATGGCCCAGCCGTGGCGCGACTCGGCGGCGAGGGACTTGAGGATGAGCACATCGAGCGTGCCCTGTATGAGATCGGAAGGACGCATAGTAAGACGGTCTACAATGATACCAAGGCTATCTACAATGTGTCGGTGTCGGCGTCAAGGACGGCCGTCGCGTGGGCAGGGGTGGAGCGCAACGCGTCGCGGTTGAGCGACGAATAACGGCGTCTCATTGCAAGCGTGGGCGGACAGGGTTGCCACAACCCTTTGCGTCATTGAATCCTGCACGTTCCCGTGAACGGAGGATTTCATGCGCGCCCTGCGCCGTGTGCAGTGGCTGCCTGCCTTGCTCTGCCTCGCGTCTGTCGCGATCAACGCCCCGGTATACGCGCAGTCCCCCGCGCCGCGTGACGGGCAGCGTGATTTCGACTTCGAGATCGGCAACTGGAACACGTACCTGCGACGTATTGCGCGACCCATGACGGGTTCCACCACCTGGGTCGAGTACCGCGGAACCTCAGTCGTGAGCCGGGTCTGGAACGGAAACGCGAACCTCGTCGAGCTCGACGTGACCGGGTCCGCGGGTCGAATCCAGGGACTGAGTCTCCGCCTGTACAATCCGGAGTCGAAGCAGTGGAGCCTCAACTTCGCTACCAGCGCTGGTGGCGTGATGACGACGCCTGTCAGCGGTGAGTTCCAGAATGGAATCGGGGAGTTCTACGGGCCGGATGTGGCAAACGGACGGGCGATCCTCGCGCGGTTCATCATCACGCCGATTACTGCCGATTCCATCCGATTCGAGCAATCATTCTCGGCCGACGGTGGCCGGACGTGGGAACTCAACTGGGTCGCGATCGACACGCGGGTGAAACGCTGAGCTGAAGCGACGCGGGACCGTCTTGACGGTGGCGCCGGGGTCCCGAGATTAGGGGAGGCTCTTGAGGGGGTTCCACCATGTCAGTCCTCTCGCTCGTCAGGCGCCTCGTCGCGACATTCGCGCTCCTGGCACCGTGCACCGCGCCGGCCCAGGCTCGCTGGACGCTACGCGAAACGCTGCGGATCGGAGGAGCGGAATCGGGACCCGCATCGTTCGTCGCCGCACGAGCGGTCGCGGTGGACGCCAAGGGGCGCATCCTGGTCCTCGAACGCCAGGCCCAGGATATCAGGCTGTTCGGGGCCGACGGGAAGTTCATCCGGACGATCGGGCGATTGGGCTCTGGTCCGGGTGAGATGAGGAACGCCGAGGGCATGACGATCGACCGGCAGGGGCGGATCTGGGTGCGTGATGCCGCCAACGCCCGCTTCACGGTATTCAACGGCGAAGGGGAGTTCGAGAAGAACTGGACCATGAAGTTCTGCTGGTCGCAGGGATTCTGGAATCCGCGGGTCGACCAGCAGGGACGCGTCATCGACTTCGACTGCGTGGTGCCACAGGGCGGTGGGCGGGAGCTCGATCACGTCATCGTGGCGTATCGTCCGGACCTGGCGGGCGTCGACACGCTCTGGCGCCGTCCGGACTGCGGCGCGCCGGAACTGGCGGATGCCGCAACCTGGGTTACGCGTTCCGGAAAACAGACCATGTATCGCACCGTTCCCTTTGCGCCGTATCCCATTCGCGCGACCGGCCCATCCGGGGAAACGTGGTGCGTTCCGAATTCTTCCCGGTATGAACTCATGCGTCTTGGTTCCGGCGTGAGGGACACGATACGGGTCGCGCGGAATGTCTCGTCGGTTCCCGTCAGCAAAGCGGAGCGCGACTCCGTCATCGCCACCTTCGAGAAGAACGGACCGTCGGGACTGGACTTCGGCCGGATTCCACGTACCAAGCCCATCATCGAACGGGTACTGATCGATGACGAGGGACGTGCCTGGGTGAAACGAACAACCGCCCAGGGCGTCATCGAATTCGATCTCTATGGCAGTACCGGCCAGCAGGTGGCGACGGTGGTGCTGGGAAAATACCGGCCCAGCACCCCATTCGTGGTGCACGGGGAGCACGTGTACATGGTCGTCCTCGACGAGGACGACGTTCATCACGTCGTGCGTTTCCAGATCGAGAAGCGGTAGACTCCCGCCGTCCAACCGCGGGAGCAAGATTTCCCGCATGACCATCGATCGCGAAGCGCTTGGCGTGTGGCGCACCGGAGACCGGGGAGCGGCTCGTCGCCCGGCTCATGCATCCCTTGCGCTCATCGTCGGCTTCGCGCTGGCTGGGTGTGCGGCGAGCCCGACGACCAGTACGATTGCGCCATCCGCGGGCGTGTCGCTGGCGCCGGGCAGCCCGCTGACTCGCGTCCAGCAACGCTGGATCGACAGTACCTTCGGCACGCTGTCGCTCCGCCAGCAGGTGGGCCAGATGGTGATGATGTGGGTGCTGGGCGATTACACCAGCACGGGTGATCCCACGTTCGCCGAAGTGCGCCGCTGGATCGTTGAGGACGGGATCGGCGGGGTCAGCATGTCGTTAGGGTCGCCCATCGAGGTCGCAGCCAAGCTCAACGCCATGCAGCGCCTGGCCCGTGTGCCGCTCTTGGCGTCGGCCGACCTTGAGCCATCGTTAGGGCGTCTCGAGGGCGGCATCTTCACCCACTACCTGATGGATGCCGGCGGCGCGACCGTCTTTCCCACCGCGATGGCGATCGCGGCCACCGGTCGTGATCAGGACGCGTTCGACGTGGGCCGGATCATCGGGCGCGAGGCGCGCGCGGTCGGCATTCACATCAACTTTGCCCCGGTGGTGGACGTCAACAACAATCCCGCCAATCCGGTCATCAACACCAGGTCCTTCGGAGAGGACCCGGAACGCGTGTCGAGGCTGGCGGCGCTGTTCGTGCGCGGATCGCAGGAGGCAGGGACCATCGCCACCGCGAAGCATTTCCCGGGACACGGCGACACCGACGTGGATTCTCACGTGGGGTTGCCGGTGGTGCGCGCGGATTACGGCCGCCTCGCGACCAACGAACTCCGGCCATTCCGCGCCGCGATCGACGCCGGCGCCGCGATGGTCATGTCGGCACACATCGCCTTGCCCGCGATCGAGGGAGACACGTCGACGCCGGCGACGCTGACGGCGCGCGTGATGTCGGGCCTCCTGCGGGATTCGCTCAGGTTCCGCGGTCTCGCGATCACCGACGCCATGACGATGGAAGGCGTCGGGAAGGGGTACGGCGTGGAGGAGAGCAGCATCCTGGCGGTGAAGGCCGGGTCCGACATCATCCTCAAGCCGGGGGACGTCCCCCGGGCCATTGATGCCGTGGTAAAGGCCGTTGAAAGCGGAGATATCCCGCGGTCGCGCATCGAGCAGTCCGTACGTCGCGTGCTCGAACTCAAGGCGAGAAGCGGCGTCGCCTTCCAGCGCTACACCTCGCTCGATGCCCTGCGTGACGTGGTGGGGGCGCCGGCGCATCGCGCCTCCGCGGCTGACATCGCGCTTCGCGCCATCACGCTGCTCCGGGAGCGACCCGGTGTTCTGCCCGTCAGCGGCCGACCCACGCTGGTCGTGCAGTACATGCCGGAGACGGAACTGCGTGCCGGCCGGCTCTTCGCGGCGACGTTGCGGGCGACGATGCCTGGCGTGCGAATCGTGAAGATCGGTCCCGCCGCGTCGCCGGCGCTGCTCGACTCCGTGGCAGGCCTCGCCGGAGAATCCGGGCGCGTCATCCTTGCCGCGTACGTCCGCCGCATCGAGGGGGAAGGGCGACCGTCCATTCCGGTGCACATCGCCGAGTGGATGGAGCGCGTGGTTGCTGCCGACGCGATGGCCCCGTCCCCGAAGGTCGTCATGATCGCCTTCGGCAATCCATACCTGATCCGCCAGGTGCCGTCGGCCGCGACGTACCTGGTGACCTTTGGCGTGGGCGACGCCCTCGAGAACGCGGCGGCTCAGGCGATTCTCGGCGCGGCGCCGATCAGTGGCGTCAGTCCCGTGTCACTGCCGGGATTCTTCGCGCGGGGCGACGGGCTTCAACGTCCCGCCAGCAGCGGCACGCCGGGACAATAAAAAAGGCGCCAGCGCCAGGCAGTCATCATGAACGCAACGATCTACATCGCGACGAGTCTCGACGGCTTCATTGCCCGACCCGATGGCGACATCGACTGGCTGCCGACGGGCGGCGGCGCCGCTGGTGAGGATTATGGGTACAACGCCTTCATGAAGACCGTTGACGTGATGGGCAGCGGGACGTACGAGAAGGTCCTGACGTTCGGCGAGTGGCCGTACACGAAACCCGTCGCGGTGCTGACCAGCCGCCAACTCTCGGCGCCGCCAGCGTCCACCGCGGCCGTAGAGATGCTGTCCGGATCCCCGCGCGATGTGGTCGACCGCCTGACCCGCCGCGGCATGAAGCATGCCTACGTGGATGGCGGAGTTACCATCCAGCGCTTCCTGAAAGCGGGCCTGATCCAGCGGATGATCATTACGAGGATCCCGGTGCTCATCGGTGCGGGACGACCCCTGTTTGGCCCGCTCGCGCACGACATTCGCGTTCATCACGTCGCGACTCGCGCGTATTCCAATGGGCTGGTGCAGAGCGAGTACGTCATTCCTCCGCCGCCTGACGAGCGGTGAACCCACCGCGCCCGGTCCCGCCGCCGGTGCTCCTGTATGACGACAGCTGCGGCTTCTGCGCCGCCAGCATCCAATTCATCCTCAGGTACGACCGAAAGGGACTGCTTCGGTTCGCTCCCCTCAACGGCGCCGCTGGAAGCGCCACGCTCGAGCGTCATCCCGAATTGCGGGCACTCGATTCCGTGGTGCTTGTCGAGCCCGCGACGGGGGAGAGGCCCGAGCGCATCCTGGTCCATTCCGACGCTGCCCTGCGAGTCGTGTCATAC
>DAIUET010000153.1:0-7904 GCA_036845045.1 Gemmatimonadaceae bacterium
GCCGCGCACTGGCGCGACATGGCCGAACGGGGCGAGAAGATGCCGGTGTGCATCGCGGTCGGCGCCGATCCCGCGTCGATCTACTCCGCCTCGGCGCCGCTGCCGCCGATGGTGGATGAGTTCATCTTCAGTGGCTTCCTGCGGCAGTCCCCGGTGCAGCTCGCGAAAGCGCTCACCTGTGACCTTGACGTTCCTGCCGAAGCCGAATTCGTGATCGAGGGAGAAATCGATCCGGCCGAGCCGCTCGTCACCGAGGGACCGTTCGGCGACCATACCGGCTTCTATTCCGAAGCCGATCTCTACCCCCGCGTACAGATCAAGGCGATCACGATGCGTCGCACGCCGGTCTACGCGACCACGATCGTCGGCCGTCCGCCGATGGAGGACTTCTACCTCGGCCACGCCACCGAGCGGATCTTCCTGCCGCTCCTGCGCCTCACGGTTCCGGAGATCGTCGACTATCACATGCCGGCCGAGGGGATCTTCCACAACCTGGTCTTCGTGTCGATCGACAAGCAGTACCCGGGCCAGGCGTACAAGGTGATGAACGCGATGTGGGGCGCCGGACTGATGTCGCTGGCCAAGGTGATCATCGTGGTCGACAAGGAAGTCAACGTGCGTGATCCGCGGGAAGCGTGGTGGGTGGCCCTCAACAACATCGATCCGGAACGCGACACGCGCTTCTCGATGGGGCCCATCGACGTGCTCGATCACTCCAGCCGCGCATTCACCTACGGCTCGAAGATGGGCATCGACGCGACCCGGAAGTGGAAGGAGGAAGGCTTCACGCGCGACTGGCCCCGCCGCATCGAAATGGATGCCGCGACGCGGTCGCGCGTCGACGCGATGTGGGCGACCCTCGGCCTGGACGGGGCCGCGCGATGACGGCGCCGGCCGGGCGTCGCGAAGGACAGGTGATCGGCGGCGAGTCGCTGCTCGTCCGTTACCTCAACTTCGTCAAGCTGCCGCACACGCTGTTCGCGCTGCCGTTTGCCCTCGTCGGCGCCACGCTCGCCAGCTACGAGCAACCGGTCACGTGGCGCGCGTTAGGCTGGATCGTGGTGGCGTTCACCACCGTGCGGTTCGCCGCCATGGGATTCAACCGTATCGTCGACCGGGACATCGACGCCCGGAATCCCCGTACGGCGCGCCGCGAGCTTCCCGCGGGAACCCTCACGATGCGCCAGGCTGCCGCCGCCGTCCTGGCGGCCTCGCTGCTCTTCATGTACTCGGCCTGGCAGCTCAATCCCGTGTGCGGGTGGCTGTCGCCGCTCGCGTTAGGCTGGGTGCTGTCCTACAGCTACACCAAACGCTTCACCCGCTGGTCGCACATCGTGCTGGGCGTCAGCCTGTCCATTGCCCCCGTGGGCGGCTACCTGGCGATCGCCGGCCAGTGGAGCGACCCGGCGTGGGTCCTGCTCGTGCTCGCCGCCGCGGTGGCATCGTGGGTGGCCGGGTTCGACATCCTCTATGCGCTGCAGGACGAGACCTTCGACGTGGCCCAGGGGCTGCACTCGATTCCGGTCGCCTTCGGAGCGGAGCGCGCAGTCCGGATCAGCCAGGCGCTGCATGCCATCACGGTTGTGTCGCTGGTAGCGGTGGGGTGGGGAACGGGCGCGGGATGGCTCTACGGCGCGGGCGTGGTGGTGGCGGCGTCGCTGCTCCTCTACGAGCATTCGCTGGTGAAGCCGAACGACCTGCGACGGCTCGATGCCGCGTTCTTCACCATGAACGGCGTGATTTCCATTGCGTTCTTCGTCTTTGTACTGGCCGAGCGATTGATGCGCATGAACGGAACGGCCGATGCACTGCTGACGGGGCTCCGGTGACCGACAAGTTGCCACTCGTCGTCGCGATCACGGGAGCGTCCGGCGCGCCGTACGCGGTGCGGCTGCTCCAGGCGCTGGTCGCGGCCGCCCAGCCCACGTGGCTGATCGTGTCGGAACATGGGCTGCGGCTGCTGCGGACCGAGTCGAGTGTCGATTCCGTCGCGTCGCTCCGGGAACACGTCGGTGCGTCGGAATGGGACGCCACCGTGCGGACCTTCGATGACAGGGACCGGGGCGCCCTGCCCGCGTCGGGTTCCGTGCCGACGAAGGGCATGGTGATCTGTCCATGCTCGATGGGAACCATTGCCGCCATTTCACAGGGCACGTCGCGATCGCTCGTCGAGCGCGCCGCCGACGTCGTGCTCAAGGAGCGACGGCGGCTCGTCGTCGTTCCCCGGGAGACGCCCTACAGCGACATCCACCTCGAGAACATGCTCCGCCTGACGAGGGCCGGAGCGGTGGTGCTTCCCGCGTCGCCCGGTTTCTATCATCGCCCGTCGCGGATCGAGGAGCTCGTGGACTTTGTGGTCGGCCGCATTCTCGATCACGTCGATGTCCCGCACGCGCTCCCCCGGTGGACCGGCGGCGATCGGCAATAATCGGGGTGCTCCCACATCCCACATCCCACCTCCGCCATCCATCGGCTCGGTCTCATTTCCGACACGCATGGCCTGTTGCGTCCGGAGGTTCATGACGCGTTCCGGGGAGTCGAACTCATCCTCCATGCCGGTGACGTGGGTGGTGACGAAATCCTCGACGAGCTCTCCATTATCGCTCCCGTTCACGCCGTCTACGGCAACACCGACGAACGGGGCAACCCCCGTCTCGTCCAGGCCATCGACATCACGGTCGGCGGGCTGCGCATCCATGTGAGCCATGGTCACGAGCTCGGTGTGCCCAAGCCGGACAAGCTGCTGGCTCGTTATGCGGCCCACGTGATCGTGTATGGCCACACCCACCAGCAGCTGGTGACGCGCGCCGACGACCGCCTGGTGGTGAATCCCGGCGCAGCCGGCCCGGCGCGGTTCGAGCTCAAGCCCAGCGTCGGCATACTGGAAATCAGCCAGGGGACGGCGGCAGCACGGATCATCGATCTGGCGTGATCGATCGTGACCGGTTCCTCCCACATCCCACGTCCCACATCCGCCCTTCGGGAGGAGTGGCTGTGGGGCTGGGATCCCACTCCGGGCATCGTCACGGTCTGGGCGGATGGCGGTGGACGGGCACACATCTGGCGACGTGAGCGTGGACAGCTCGTTCGCGAGCAGCAGCGGTTCCGCCCCTGGCTGCTCCTCGACTCACTCGATTACCTGACCCATCTCGGCCGGCGGCTGGGCGTCGAGGACACCGCCGATGCGGATGTCTGGTACCGTGAGCTCGATGGCGACGGGACACTGCGCTTCCTGGTCAGCGCGCTCGATGCGCGAACCCTCAAGACCGCCGTGCTCCAGGGCGCCAACGCGCGGCTCGGTACACGGATGACGGCGCTCCGGGACCTGGGCCAGCAGGCGATCCTCACCCTGCCGCCCGAGGAGCAGTACCTCGTCTCGTCAGGCAGGAATTACTTCCGTGGCATCACGTTCAACGACCTGCACCGGCTGCAGTTCGACCTGGAGACGCAGGGACTCAACCCGTCCACCGATCGCATCTTCATGGTTTCCGTGCGCGATCCATCCGGCCGCGTGACGGTGCTGGAAGTGGCGGAGGTCAGCGATGCCGGCGAGGCCGCGCTCATTCGTGAGCTCTGCCGCGTGATCCGCGAGATGGATCCGGACGTCATCGAGAATCACAACCTCCACGGCTTCGACCTCCCGTTCCTCAACCGGCGGGCCGCCCGTCTCGGCGTACCGCTCGACCTGGCGCGGATCGGACCTCCAGGGTTCCGGCAACGCGCCGCCAGCCGTGGCGTCCTGCCTGACGAGCCGGGGGAAAGCCGGGTGCGACTCGTGCTTCCGGGACGAGAACTGATCGACACGCTCGATGCGGTGTGGCGATACGACTTCGCCACGCGCGAGCTTCCCGGTCATGGGCTCAAGGCGGTGGCAAAGCACCTCGGGATCTCGGGTCCCGACCGCGAACTGATTCGTGGCGACCAGGTCTATCCCACCTTCCTGACCGATCCGGAGCGCGTCCGGCGTTATGCATCGGCCGATGTCGAGGAGGTCGCGGCGCTTGCGCGCCTGCTGGGCGGTTCGGCCTTCGCGCTGGCGCGCATGGCTCCACGCCGGTACGAGCGCGTGGCCGACGCGGGGGCCGCCACCGGCGTGATCGACCCGCTGCTCGTCCGCGCGTACCTGCGCTCGGGCGCCGCGCTGCCCGCGCATGACGCGAGCCGGCAGGATCCGCACAGCGGCGCCGCCCTCTACCTGTTCGGCGCCGGTGTGGCGACGCGTGTCGTGAAGGCCGACGTCGCCAGTCTGTACCCGTCACTCATGCGCGCCTTCCGCATCGGACCACGGCGTGACTACCTGGGCGCGATGCTGTCGATGGTCGATCGCCTGGTCGAACTCCGCCTGGAAGCGAAAGCCACCGCGCGCGAGGCGCCGCCCGGGTCCGCCGAGCGACACATTCACGAAGGGATATCGGCGGCAATGAAGCTGGTGGTGAACTCCGCGTATGGCTATCTCGCGGCCGGAGGAGGACTGACGCGATTCGCCGATGTGGATGCCGCGAACGAGGTGACGCGACGCGGACGGGAGACGCTGGCGCTGATCTGCCGGGAGCTGGCCGCCCGCGGCGTGACACTTATCGAAGCGGATACGGACGGCGTGTACTTCGGCGTTCCGCCGAACTGGAACGAGGCCGACGAACGCAGCGTTGTCAACGCAGTGGCTGCGCTCCTTCCGCCACTCGTCCAGCTCGAGTTCGAGGGGCGTTACCGGGCGATGCTATCGCATGAACCGAAGAACTATGCCCTGCTTCACTACGATGGCAGGCTCGTCCTCAAGGGCGTCGCCTTTCGATCGTCCAGGGCGGAGCCCTTTGGTCAGGCGTTCCTGCGACGTGCCATCGCCGCGTTACTGAGCAACGACCTGCCCGCGGTACGCGAAGCATGGATCGAGACGGTGTTTGCGCTCCGCGACCGACTGCTGACGACGCAAGACGTGTCGTCACGCGTCCGCCTCACCAAGTCGCCCGAGCGCTATGCCGCACTGCGTGAGCACCGGCGTGAAGCGACGTACGAGGCCCTACTGGCGTCCGGCCGAACCGATTGGCGCGTTGGCGAGAAGGTGCGCGTCTACCGCGCTCGCGCGGGCTGGACTGTGTTGCCGGAGGACCGCGATCCGCGCGACTACGACGTCGAGCACTATGTGCACGCCCTGCGCGCCAACTACGCGTCGCGCCTGGCTCGCGCCCTGACGGCCGAGGACGCGGCGGCCCTGTTTGGCGATCCCGACCAGCTGTCGCTGTTCGAGCCGGACTTTCGGGCGATCCGCCCGCGATTCAGTGCGCTTCCGGTAGATATCTGACGGGCCGGAACCTGCCAGGGTAGAGACCAACCGTCCCCTCACTGGGTGTGTCAAAGCCACATGACTCTCGACGCCATCAGGCAGGACATTCGCTACGCCCTCCGCGGATTGCGGGCCAGGCCGGGATTCGCCGCCGCCGTTGTGGTCACCCTCGCACTCGGCATCGGCGCGAACGCCGCGATGTTCGGCATCGTGGACCGGTTGCTGTTCCGGCCACCGCCGATGCTGAAGGATCCGGAGACGGCGCATCGCGTCTACCTGTATCGCCAGTTTCGCGGCAGCGAGCGACCCGGTGGCGTGAGCCAGTACGCGCGGTATCGCGACCTGGCTACGATGACGACGTCGTTCTCGCAGGCCGCCGGGCATACGTCGCGACAATTGGCGGTCGGTGTCGGTGATGCGGCGCGCGAGATGCAGATTGGCGTGGTCAGCGCGGGCTTCTTCTCGTTCTTCGACGCCCCAACGGTCCTGGGCCGCTACTTCACCGAGAGCGAAGACATGCCGCCCACCGGCGAGCCCGTTGTCGTCCTCAGTTACGCCATGTGGCAGACGCGGTTCGGCGGTGTGGAGTCGGTCCTGGACTCCACGATCCAGATCGGGCCGACGAAGTACGTCGTGATCGGCGTTGCGCCACCGGGATTCGTCGGCCTGTGGACTGACCGGCCGCCGGTCGCCTTCATCCCGATCACCAGCTACGCCGCCGGGCAGAGCTTCAGCCCGCGGAATTCGACCTGGTGGGAGACGTACAGCTGGGGGTGGATGGACATGATCGTCAGGCGCAAGCCGGGCGTCTCCAGCACCGCTGCCAACACGGATCTCTCGAATGCGTTCGTGAAGAGCTACCAGAAGCAGTTGGTCGAGCAGCCGCGAACTACTCCAATCGACGTGGCGAAGCCGCGGGCGATGGCGGGACCCATTCTGTACTCGCGCGGCCCGAACGCGCCGGCGGTGTCGAAGGTCGCGACCTGGGTGGCCGGGATGTCACTGGTCGTGCTGCTCATCGCCTGCGCCAACGTGGCCAACCTGCTGCTGGCGCGCGCCCTGCGCCGCAAGCGCGAGATCGCGATGCGCCTTGCGTTAGGCGTAACCCGCGGCCGGCTCCTGTCGCAGCTTTTCACGGAGACGATGGTCCTGGCGGTGCTGGGTGGCGCGGTGGGCATGGTGATTGCCCACTGGGGTGGCGCGGCCCTGCGCGCGGGACTGCTCCCGCAGAGCGAGGCCGCGGCCGGGTTCAACGACATGCGCACGGTGCTCTACGCCGCGGTGGCCGCACTGGGCGTGGGCCTCCTGACGGGACTCGCGCCCATTCTCCAGGCAACACGCGCCGATCTGACCAATGACCTGAAGGCGGGGACGCGGGAGGGGACATACGGCCGGTCGAAAGCGCGCGTCGGGCTGCTCGTCCTGCAGGGCGCGTTATCAGTAATCCTGCTCGTCGGCGCCGGCCTCTTCGTGCGGAGCCTGGGGAACGTGAAGAACATCCGGCTGGGCTATGACGTGGACCCGGTCATGATGGTCGATCTCAACATGCGCGGGGTCCAGCTCGACAGTGCGCCGAAAGTCGCCCTGCGCCGGCGTCTGCTCGACGTGGCGCAGTCCATTCCGGTGGTCGAGCACGCGAGCCTGCAGGTCGGTGTGCCGTTCTGGAGCTCGTGGAGCACGAGCCTGTTCGTCGAAGGGATCGATACCGTGTTCCGGTACGGGAACTTCATGGTGAACGCCGTGTCGCCGAGCTACTTCGAGACGTTCGGGACTCGCGTGCTCCGTGGCCGCGGCATTGAAGCGGGCGACATCGAAGGCGGTCCCAAGGTCATGGTGGTGAGCCAGAAGATGGGACAGGTGCTCTGGCCCGGCAAAGACCCGATCGGCCAGTGCATCCGAATGAACGCGGACACGATGCCGTGCCACCAGGTCGTGGGCATCGCCGAGGACATCAAGGCGGGATCCCTCAAGCCCGACTCGAGCTTCTACTACTACGTGCCGGCCACGCAATTCAGTCCCCAGTCCGGTGGCCTGTTCGTTCGCGTGCGGGGCAACGCCAAACAGCATCTCGAGACGGTTCGCAAGCGGCTGCAGCAGGAAATGCCGGGCGCCTCGTACGTGAAGGTGACGCCGTTCAGCGAAGTCATGGGCCAGCAGACGCAATCCTGGCGACTCGGCGCCACGATGTTCGTTGCGTTCGGCATCCTCGCGCTCGTGCTGGCGGCGGTCGGCCTCTACAGCGTGGTGGCCTACAACGTGACCCAGCGGCAGCACGAGCTGGGGGTGCGCGTCGCGTTAGGCGCGAGCGGCCCCGATGTGGTCCGCCTGGTGGTGACGGACGGGCTGAAGGTCGTCGGGGTCGGGGTCGCTGCGGGCCTGCTGGTGGCGCTCTGGGCAGGGAAGTTCGTGTCGCCGCTCCTGTTCAGCGTCTCGCCGCGGGACCCCTCGGTGTTTGTGCTCGTGGCGGTGACGCTGATCGGCGTCGCCATCGCGGCGAGCTGGATGCCGGCACGACGCGCGTCCCGCGTGGACCCGAACGTGGTCCTGCGTTCGGACTGATTGGCTCAGCATACGCGACCGGTGTGAGTACCGGATGAATCCGCGTGCATTCGCGGCATTCGCG
>DAIUET010000154.1:0-988 GCA_036845045.1 Gemmatimonadaceae bacterium
CGGCGATCGCGAGGCGGTAGTACGCGAGCGCGAAGCTCGAATCCAGGCGAACCGCGCGCTGGAAGGCGTCCGCGGCTTCGACGTACCGCCCGGCCCGCAGGTCCTGTTCTCCAGCGAGGTAGCTCTTGAGTGCAGGCAACGATGACGTCGTCGCAGCCGCGACCCGCATCAACCGGTGGCGGGGTTCCGGCAATGACGCGGCAAGGAGTTGCGACGTGAGTTCATCGACCAGCCGGAAGAGGTCCGCCGCGTCTCCTTCACTGACCGCGGACGCCAGCGCACTGTCCGGTCGATCGTGCTGGTACAACGATGCCAGGAGCCGGAGTTGTGACCCGCTGCCGGCCACGCTTCCCAGCACATAACGACCGGCTCCGAATTGTGCGGCCACGACACCCGCCTCGGCGGGACTGGGCGTCCTGATCCCACGGGACTCGAGCCAACCGAGGAGCGCGTGTGGATCGACGCCTCGGATCGATCCGGCGCCATCGAGGCTGGTGGAGAGCAAGTCGACCAGTCCGTTGGCGAGGTATTGAGACTCGGGTCCGCCGGCCACAGTGAACGGGAAGACGGCGATGACTTCCGGGGATCGGTCGGGTGCCTCCGCGCGACTCGCCAGTTTCACGACGACCGAGGCAGCGGCCGCGATCAGGAGGAACCAGACGGCTGAACGCGCAACACGGAGCTTCGGGCGCGAGCGCACGGCCGACGTCTCGTCCTGCTGCGGCGCCGGCTGAGGCAGCGCGACCCGTGTCGCATCCGCCTGAGCCGCAGGCACGGGTGGCGGCGCCGCGGTCAGGCTCGGACGTCGGATGGACGCTATCAGATCGGCAATCGAGGGGTCCGGGTCGCAGCCAAGTTCGCGACGGACGAGCTGCGCGTGGGCCTGACCGGCCGCCAGCGCCGAGGCGCGGTCACCGGAGGCGACGAGGGCCTGCATGAGGCCTAACGCAGGCGGGGCGCTGAGGGGGTCGAGCTGGACGCGAGTTCG
>DAIUET010000154.1:998-7900 GCA_036845045.1 Gemmatimonadaceae bacterium
CCGCGCTCCGCGTGCTGGCGTGCCGAGCGCTCGAGCGCGGTGGCATAACGGCGCGTGATGTTCAGTCGTTCCGCCTCGACCCACTCCTCCAGTTCCGGAAGGTCAGCGAGGACGAATCCGTCGAGGAACGGGCCGGAATAGAGTGCGATCGCGGCGTCGAGATCCCCGGCGGCCAGGGCGGCGTCGAAATCCCAGAGATCGACCGTCAGGTGGTTCGGGTTGAGGGTCAGTGGGGGGCCGGAGTCGATGACGTCCGGGCCGAGGTCCGTGCGGATGGCGTGGAGGGTCTGGTGGAGGGAGTTACGGGCGCGCTGGGTGTCGCTCTCCGGCCACAGGTAGAGGAGGACCTTGTCGCGTCCAAGGCCGACCTTCCCCGCGACGGCGAGGAGGGCGAGCAGCGCCAGGGGGCGCGGCCGGCCGGCTGCTCCTTCGGCGGAGGTGGAGTCTCGTTCGAGCGACGCCCGTCCGAGCAGGTGGAGGCGGTGCATGGAGATTGGTCGGCGCAAACCGGGCGTGGCTTCGTTCGACGAAGCCACCCCGACTGCGTTCCTCGATATCAGAGGGAAATAAGAGCCGTCTAACCGCAGGGCCTTATAGTGGCCCCCCTCGATGGGCTCGCAAGAGCAACGGCACTGTCATGTCACGATTTGCAAGCCTGAGAGGGCACACCCTGACCTGGTGGATCGCTGCCAGAAGCGGTGGTGTGCGTGGTCGATCCGGCCCTGGACTTGCCTGAGGGGGCGTCCAGTCGGGCCGCCGGACGCGACGTCCGGTTCAAGGTGCCGGACTGCAGGTCTGACGGATGGCGCTGGTAGTGAATGCGGTAGCACGCCGGGGGAGGCAGACCGGCGGTGAAAGGGAAGGCGGAGCCTCAATCGCCGTGAGGTGACCGCTGGATGGGGGCGCGAAACGCGTCCTGCAGGGTCGGCGCGGTTTGGAGCAGCGCGGAGTTCGTAAGGGCACCCCGGCCGTGAGGCCGGTCCGCAAAGCCACGGGTCTCAGCGAGACGATCGCTCCGAGATGGCCGGGTTGCCGAAGGACGCCATCGGCATCGCGGTTTGAGTCAGGAACACCACATCCCGGAGAGAGACGACATGAAGGGCCTGTGCAGAACGGCACTGGCGATCCTGGTGATCGCCGCGTGCGGGCGCGATGGCGCCATTACCGAACCCACCGCACCGACGCCGCCGGCGTTGCAGCCCGGCGTGCTCGCGTTAGGCGTCGATTCGACGACCGGTGCGAGCATCGAAACGAACAAGGACGACTATTCGCCCGGCGAAGTCGTGCACCTGGTTGGTCGTGGCTGGGCGCCGGGTGAGACGGTCAACCTGCACATGGTTGAGGAGCCGAACACGCACGCCGACGTCGACACGAATGTCGTGGCGGATGCATCGGGCGGCTTCAGCATCCACTTCTACGATGTCCAGACGCACGACTGGGGTGTGACGTTCACACTCACCGCGACCGGGGTCACCTCTGGTTCCGTGGCCGTGGCGACATTCACGGACGGGATCTACCAAGTTGCGCTGCTGACAAATCCGCCAGGCATCGTAGCTTCCATCGACTATGTGGTGCGGAACGGTTGCGCCGTCAGCACGGGCGCCTCGGTCGGCACGTACACGACCACGCGTGTTCCAGTGAACGCCAACAAGGTGCTCGTATTCCGCATCCCCTCGCCCGCGGGATACACGTTCCAGAATTACTCCGCTTCGTCGGGCCTTACGGTATCCGCGATCGCGCCTGATTCAGTCTGTGTCACCGGCGGTAGTCCTTCGGGTCCCGACCAGAACAAGGATGTGACCCTCAACTACACCGCCGTAGCCACCAACGCGACCCCGACCGCCGACGCCGGTGGCGCGTACTCGGGCACCGAAGGTTCAGACATCGCGCTGGATGGAACGGGGTCGTCGGACAGCGATGGCTCGATCGTCAGCTATGCGTGGACCTACCAGGTTGTCACCGCACACGCGACCGCAAGCTGCACCATAACCAACCCAGGCTCCGCCTCGCTGGCAAGCATCGAGTGCACGGACAACGGCGCCTATTCTGTCACGTTGACCGTTACTGACGATGACGGCGCATCGGACGACGAAACGGTCACCCTGACTGTAACCAACGCAAACCCCGTTGCGGGCGCGGGCGGAGCGTACACCGGGAATGAGGGTGGAAACGTGTCGCTGACAGGCTCGAAATCCGATGCTGGCAGCAACGATACGCACGGCTACAAGTGGACGTGGGCTGCACAGTCAGGTGTCGATAACGGAGCGACCTGCTCCTTCAGCGATGACACCGCGCTGAGTCCGACGGTCAGCTGCACAGATGACGGTGTGTACACGCTCACACTCGAGGTTACCGACGACGACAACGGAACCGACACCGATGATGCAACTCTGACTCTGAGCAACGTGAATCCCACCGCGGGCGCGGGCGGACCATACAGCGGAAACGAAGGGGCTAATGTGTCGCTGACGGGCTCGAAGTCCGATCCGGGCAGCAACGACACGCATAGCTACAAGTGGACGTGGGCTGCACAGTCAGGTGTCGATAACGGAGCGGCCTGCGCTTTCAGCGATGATACGGCTCTGAGTCCGACGGTCAGCTGCACGGATGACGGCATCTACACCCTAACACTTACCGTGACGGACGACGATCTCGGACAGGACTCCGATGATGCGACGTTGACGCTGGGGAACGTGAATCCGACCATCGCCATTACGAGTCACGTGGATGGCGCCTTGTTCTCCTTGCTGAACGGTCCTCTTTCGGTGACCGGCGCTATCACCGACGCAGGATCGAATGACACGCACCAGTGCCGACTGGAGTTGGATGGTGTGCTCGACGAAACAGGTGCTTATGCCAATGCAACAGGACTCACCTGCTCTCCTTCGGTATTGCCAGATGAAGCTGGCGTTTACACGCTGACCATTCGCGTGAAGGATGACGATGGCGGCGAAGGAACGGCGTCCATCATGATTGTTGTCTACGATCCTTCCGCCGGCTTTGTGACTGGCGGAGGCTGGATCAACTCACCGGCGGGTGCTTACAAGCCGAATACCACGCTCACTGGCAAGGCTACCTTCGGCTTCGTATCCAAGTACAAGAAGGGCGCGAACATTCCTGAAGGAAATACGGAATTCCAGTTCCACGCCGGGGGCATGAACTTCCACAGCACCACGTATCAGTGGCTCGTGGTCAACCAGGCCGGAACGAATGCCCAGTTCAAGGGAACTGGCACCATCAACGGTGCGGGAAGTTACACCTTCATGCTCTGGGCGACTGATGGTGGCAATACCGGCGACAAGTTCCGGATCCAGATCACCGATAACAACAACGGTGATGCCTTGGTTTACGACAACGGACTCGGAGGCCTCGAGCAGCTCATCGCCAGTGGATCGATCGTCATCCACACCGGCGGCAAAAAGTAAGAACCCGCTTCGCAGTAGTTAGAGAGGGCCCGGCGACGGGCCCTCTCTTCTTTGCGCGGCAGACGCTGACTCAACCCAGCGCCAGGATCGGCCGCAATGCCTCCGCCACCGCCCGCGACTCCCCGTCGCCCGTCACCAGCTCTATCTCATCTGCTGATCGCACGCCCAGCACCAGCTCCACCGCCCGCACCATCTGCTCCTGCTCGAAGATGCGGCGTCCCATGATCGCGTCATTGGAGCCGAGCCACTTGAGCACCGCCAACCCCACCGCGTCCACCGCCACCCGGTCGTGGCCGGCGATCATCACGTTCGCCGGCTTCAGCACGCCCCGCGACGGACCACCGTCGGTGAACGCCGTCACCCCGTCGAGTACGATGAGCTGCGGCCGATACCCGGTGTTCAACTCGGCGATCATGCGCCGCATGTCGGGCGACCGGTGCATCGTCCGGCGGATCGACTTGGGCGTCAACCCCACCGACAGCTTGAGCGACATGGTGAAGACGCCACCCGAGCCATGCGTCTTGAGGCAGCATGTGGACACCAGGTACTCACTGTCCACGACCATCCGCGGCAGCGCGAATCCGTCCGGCCAGAGCGTCCCCTTCGCCGGGAAGCTCACCCAGTCGCTGTCCGCGATCTGCTCGAAGTCCACGACCTCGAAGCGATTGTCGGCCGCCAGGTCGAAGATCCCCTTCTGCTCCATGACGCCCTGCGTGCGCGGCGGGCCGCTCGACTCACCTAACGTGACATTGCGCGCTCCACGCTCGTGGATCTCGCGGACGAGCTGCAGCAACGTGTCGTTGTGCGTGGACGCGGGCGCATCGTCCGCCGAGTTGAAGTTCGGCTTGAGGACGACCCGCTTGCCGTGCATGGCGCGGAGGTCGAGCAGTTTGAGGACCTCGCTCACGCCACGCCTGCGGTCGGCCGTACGCACGATCGCTACTCGTGCTCTCGGCGCCAGCAGCGTGCTGAGGACGTCGAGCCTCGCGGCGGGAAGGAAGGCGAGGCTCGCAGACCGGCGCACGAACGAGCGCCGGTCGATCGTGTGCGCGGTGCGAAGCATGGTGGCCACTGCGGCACCTCGGGTCCAGATAGCGCACCTTGGCCGGAACCCGGTGCCCGCAGCGTAAGGGATTTGCCGAAACCTTGTCACGGAATCCGCGACGACGGGGTTACTGAAGCGCAGCACACCTCGCGCTGTGCACGAGAGCGAGAACGCCCTCCGACCAACTGGCGGAGGGCGTTCCATCGATAGGGCCGGAGCAGTTATCGACGCATCGACTGCGCGATGTACACGATCACCCGCGGAACCCTGCCACGATTCCGGCGCTCGTAGCGGTCCCACGCGTAATCGGCATCCCACGCGTTGTCGTTGTACAGGATGAACGCTCCTGGCGGCACACGACCGTACAGCCGGTCGCAACGCACCGGCCGCGGCTGATGTCCGGGCGGCCGTCCTGCATACCACACCCGGCACGCGCCGGGTGGCGGATAGTGCCCCCGCGGCACGCGGATCGTGCGGTACCCGCGATACCGGTCGTCACCGCGATCACGGCCGCGGCCACGGCGGTCAGGGTACTCGTCATCCGGATAACCGCGTTCATCACCGACGATCACGACATCAGGTTGACGGCCAAACACGCCACCGCTCGCACATCCCATCAGCCCGAGCACTGCAACACCAAGAATACCTCTGCGCATACGCGACTCCTCCTGCGAGAGGTCATCTACAATGCACCTTCCGTGCTGTTCCGAATGCGTCCATGCGGCACACGTCACGCACTGTTCCGTCTCGCCTTTCGGACGTTCGCCTGACACTTTCTGCGGACACTGAGTTGCCAAGTTGCCAAGTTGCCAGGCGACGACACCGAAGGACTTCTCGCAAATGAAATATTCCGTTTCCATCCCCGCTTCCTGCTTTCTGCTTCCTGTCCTGTTCGTGATCGCTTGTGCCGAGCCTGACGCCGGCAAGCCATACGATGTCGTCATAACGAACGCAAAAATCGTCGACGGCACCGGAAATCCGTGGTACTACGGGGATGTCGGCGTCCGCGGGGACCGCATAACGACGATCGCTCCGCGTAACGCGCTGGCCACCGCACCCGCCAACGAGCGCATCGACGCCGGCGGCCTCGTACTCTCGCCCGGCTTCATCGACATCCAGTCGCACTCCTGGAGCTCGCTCCTCTTCGCCGACGGTCGCGTCATCGGCAAGGTCTCCCAGGGCGTCACCTCCGAAATACTCGGCGAAGCCGCGACGCCCGGTCCGTCCAACCCGAATGTCGACTCGATGTACATGGGCATAACTGCCGCAGACTCCGCAATGGTCTCGGCCATGCAGCATTTCCGCGGCGAACATGGCTTCGGCGCCTGGCTCGACTCCATGGAAGCACACGGCAACACCGTCAACGTCGGCAGTTACCTGGGCGCCACCACGGTGCGTGCCTACGCCATGGGCCAGCGGGAAGGTCCCGCCGACGCGGCCGCTCTCGACACGATGCGCGCCCTGGTCCGGAACGCGATGCGCGACGGCGCCTTCGGCATCTCCACGGCACTCATCTATCCGCCCGGCGCCTTTGCGAGCACCGAGGAGCTGATCGAACTCGCGAAGGCGATGGCGCCGCTCCACGGCACCTACATCACGCACATCCGTTCCGAGGAGAGCGGATTGCTGCGCGCGATGGATGAAGCGATGCGCATCGGACACGAGGGCGGCGTGCCGGTCGTCATGTACCACTTCAAGGCATCAGGCCGCGTTAACTGGGGGCTCGCCGCGCCGGCGATCGCCAAGATTGACTCGGCGCGCGCCGCCGGCCTGGATTACAAGGCGACGATGTACCCGTACCCTGCATCGGGCAACAACCTCTCGTCCTGCATCCCCGACTGGGTGCACGCCGAAGGGAAGCTGCTCGAGAACCTCAACCTACCGGAACTCCGGGCCCGCATCCGGGCCGAGATGTCGTCGATGGCGCCGGGCGCGCAGGTCTACTGCCAGCACAATCCGCCGGATGCGTACCAGATCCAGGGCTTCAAGCGGCCCGAATACCTGCAGTATCAGGGGAAGCGGCTGCACGAGATCGCCCGGGCGTTAGGCAGGGACTGGATGGACGCGATCATCCAGCTCACCCTCGACGAGCGCAACATCCTCGGCAAGATCAGCTTCGCCATGTCCGACGAGAACGTCGCCCGCATGATTGCGCAGCCATGGGTGGTGATCGGCAGCGACGCCGGTGGCAGTGACCCGGACACCACGACGGCGATACTTCACCCGCGTTCCTACGGCAGTTTCCCGCGTGTCCTGGGCAAGTATGTCCGCGCCGACAGCGTGCTCACGCTCGAAGACGCGGTGCGCAAGATGACCTGGTCCACCGCCCAGATCCTCGGCCTCCGCGACCGCGGCATGGTCAAGGAGGGCATGTTCGCCGACCTGGTGATCTTCGACCCGGCCACGGTGATGGACATGGCGACTTTCGAACA
>DAIUET010000155.1:0-7858 GCA_036845045.1 Gemmatimonadaceae bacterium
GGTACCGCCGCGGCTGTCGCCGCCGGCTTCGGTACGCTGGGCCTGGGCACCGACACCGGGAACTCGATTCGCGGTCCGTCGTCGCATCAGGCGCTCGTGGGTATCCGATCGACGATGGGCCTGACGAGTCGCGCCGGAGTCGTCCCGCTGTTCCTGTCGCAGGACATCGCCGGCCCAATGGCCCGCACAGTCGCCGACGCGGCGGCCGTGCTGCAGGTGATTGCCGGTGAAGATCCCGACGACCCGGTGACGGCCGCGGCTCGCGAGCGGCCGGCACAGGACTACCTCGCCGCGCTCGATCCCGGTGCGCTGCGTGGCGCCCGGATCGCGATCCTCCGCCAGGCGTACGAATCGCCCTCGAACGACAGCGAAGTTGTCGCGGTATTTGCCCGTGCTGTTGCCGATCTCCGGCGCGCGGGTGCGACGGTGCTGGATTCGATCGCGTTGCCGACGCTCGACTCATTGCGGCGCTCGCAGCGCGGCGGTTGCCCGCAGTTCAAGTTCGACCTCAATCGCTTCCTCCAGGCGCTGGGCAGCGACGGGCCGCCACTCACGTCGCTCGATTCGATCATCCGGTCGAATCGCTTCCACCCGACCGTGCAGCGGCGACTCGAACAGGAGCAGATGGCGACCACGCCGCCAGAGGAGAACCCGGGCTGCCGCTCGCGTGACGAATTCCGCGCCGGGCTTCGCGCCGCGGTCGTGAAAGCGATGGACGATGCGCGCGTCGACGCGCTGATCCACCCGACGTGGAGCAACCCGCCGCGCCTCATCGGTGACCTCAACACGCCGCACGGGAACAACTCCCCGTTCTTCTCGCCCAGCACTGGATTCCCGGCGATCACGGTGCCGATGGGGTACTCCCGCGGCACGCTTCCCGCCGGGATGACGCTGTTCGGCCGTCCCTGGAGCGAGGCCACGCTGATCAAGCTCGCATATGCGTATGAGCAGTCGACGAAGCACCGCCGACTCCCGTCGTCGACTCCGCCGCTTACGTCGGTCCCGTGAGCAATGGGAGCAATGACCCCATTGCCCCCTGGTCGCTGGTCGCTGGTCGCTGGTCGCTGGTCGCTGATCACTTAGTTTTATCTCTTGCCCATTATCCCGCTCTACGGCCACGAGGAATTGCGCGAGCGACTCCTGCCACGGATCGTCGCGGGGACGCTTCCGCAGAGCCTCATGCTGCACGGGCCTGCCGGAGTCGGAAAGCAGCGGCTCGCGCTCTGGATCGCCCAATCGCTGCTCTGCTCATCCGATGCACCTCCGTGCGGCGCCTGTCGGGAATGCCGTTATGCGCTCGACCTCACCCATCCCGACCTGACGTGGGTCTTTCCGCGGCCGCGTCCGAAAGGGAGCGACAGCGATCCCGACGACATCGCCGAGGACCTGGCCGACGCGCGGGCGAAGCGTGCCGAAAAGCATGGTCTCTATCCGGCACCGCCAGGGAATGAGGGCGTGTACGTCGCGGCCGTGCGTTTTCTCGTCAGGCAGGCATCCCGCACTCCAGCCCTTGCCCGCCGCAAGGTCTTCGTGGTGGGCGACGTCGACCGGATGGCACAGCAGGAAGGAGCCGAGGTTGCCGCGAACGCATTCCTGAAGCTGCTGGAGGAACCGCCCGCGAACACGTGGATCATCGCCACGACCAGCGCCGTCGGATCGCTGCTCCCGACCATCCGGTCTCGCGTCGTCGCCGTGCGCGTTCCCAGGCTCGACGATGCCGCCATGCGAGCGTTCATGGCCGATCCGTTCGTCGCCGAGGTCCTGGCCAAAGCGAACCTGCCAAAGTCGGAGGGCGAGCGGCTGCTCCTCGCTCAGGGTGCGCCCGGCGCCCTGCTCTCCACCACCCTGCAGAAGTCGGCGATCGACGAGGCGAAGCGCTTCCTCGACGCCGCGACGGCTGGTAACCGCGCCGAGCTGATGAAGGTGGCTTTCGTGCAGGGCCACAGCGGCGCACGCGCCGGCTATTCCGACACGCTCGACGCGCTCACGCTGGCTCTCTACGAGCGGATGAAGGCCGGAACCCAGCGCAACGACGAACGCGTCGCGTCAGGCGCGAGTCGCGCCATCGAGATCGTCGAGGAAGCCAAGCGCCTCGCCGACGCGAACGTCAGTCCGTTACTTGTTTCCGCGAAGCTTCTGACCGATCTGGCCGCGGTGCTGCGCTGAGAGGACCGCGGACATCCGGTCGTTGAATCCGATTCCTCCCCCATCCCACCTCCCACCTCCACCATCCAGTCATGACGCACTTCGACGAAAGCGGCAGAGCGCGAATGGTGGATATCACGGGCAAACCGATCACGGACCGCATGGCGAAGGCGCGCGGCGTGATCCGGATGCAGCCCGACACGCTGGCAGCGATACGATCGGGCACGTCGAAGAAGGGCGACGTCATCGCAGTCGCGCGCATCGCCGGCATCATGGCCGCGAAACGCACCGCGGAACTCATCCCGCTCTGTCATCCCATTCCGCTGACCGACGTGGACCTAACGATTGAGCTCGATGACGATTTGCCCGGCGCCCGGGTAACAGCCACGGTCAAAACGGCAGCTCAAACTGGCGTGGAAATGGAGGGCATTGTTGCGGCGTCTGTGACACTGCTCACGATCTTCGACATGGTGAAGGGCTTGGATCGTACCCTCGAGATCGGCGAAATTACTGTCACTGAAAAGCTTGGCGGAAAGAGCGGCCACTGGGTCCGGGATTTGCACCCCTAGGCTGCCGCCCGAGTGACATCCACCGGGGCTGGGCGGTGTACTGGTCCAGGTCTGGACTCCGACTATGAGAGGGCCCTATGAAGGACCTTCGTGGAACCTATGTGCATTACGGCGACGTACTTCGTCGCCGTCGTCGTGTGAGGGCCGGGGCAATGGTTGCCGGCCTGATTGCGGCGGCTGTTCTGGGTGCTCGCAGCTGGGAACCGACGGAAGCCGAGGCAGCCGGATCCCCCGAGTCCATCGGGGAGCGCGTCGGCCTGAGCGACGCACCTGCCGCAGCGTTCGAAGGGGAACAGCTCAATCGCTGGCACGAGATCTACAATTACTCCCGGCGCTACAAGATCACGACGGACCTCTCCGCCGCGATCTACGACGCGGCAGTGGCGGAACGGCTCGACCCCGCCCTGGCATTTCCGCTCGTCCGCCTGGAGAGCCAGTTCAACCCGAAAGCGCTGAGCCCGGTTGGAGCGGTCGGCCTGACGCAGCTCATGGTGCCGACGGCGCGCGGATACATCCCTGGCGTTACCCGCGAAGACCTGTATGATCGTGACCTCAACCTCACGATCGGCTTCCGGTATCTTCGGGACCTGATCAAGATGTACAAGGGCGACGTGCAGCTGGCGCTTCTGGTCTACAATCGTGGGGGTGTTGCAGTCGAGCTCGACCGTGAGCTGGGCCTCGACCCCTCAAACGGTTATGACCGAATTGTGATGAAAGGCTATAATGGGAAGGGTATTCTGGACGACTGACGTGACCCGGAATCGCGTCGGATCGGGCGGCCGGCTCCGCAAGGAGACCGGCCGCCATTTTTTTTCAGCTCCGTTTCCGCGGTGCCGCGGCGCGCACGCGAATCGCCTGTCCCGGGAAGATCACGTTCTTCTTCAAGCCATTGATGGCCATCAACCGGGATACGGTCGTCTTGTTCCGGGCGGCGATGTGTGAAAGCGTCTCGCCCTTCCGCACGATGTGCACGCCATTCACTGCGCTGCCATACCGCTCGACCGAGGGATCGGCCACCGCGAACGCCGCGCTGATCGCGAGCTTGGACGGCACGTTGATCACGGCGCCCAGAGCGAGCTTCGTCCCCTTGAGCTTCGGATTGTACCAGCGGAGCTGCGTGGTCGTCATGCGGTGCGCCTTCGCCATCGCCGCCAGCGTCGTCGCCTTCTTCACTTTCACCGGCGTCCACGCGGCACGGACGGAGTCAGGCAGGGCGAGGAAATCCGCGCTGAAGGTCTCCGGCGCGTAGCCCAGCGGCACGCGCACCCAGGTGTTCACATCGGGCGGCGTGGCGCCTCGCAGGAGGTGCGGGTTGTGCTCGCGGAGCGAATCGAGCGGCGCGCCGGTGACGAGCGTCAGCGCGGCCACGGCGGTCGCCGGCGGCACCAGCACCGAGTCGTACGCGTACGGGGCGACGGAATCGAGCCTGATCCCGTATTTCCACGGCTGCTTGCCGATGGCGGCGGCCGCGATCAGCTGCGGTACGTAGTTGGACGTCTCGCGATGGAGGGCGCGCGTTTCCGCCAGCGCGAAGAACTGGTCGTCGCCCTCGCTGTCGCCGACATCGTCCGCATAACGAGTCAGGCCGCGCGACACGCGCGCCGGCCCGCCGTTGTAGGCGGCGGCCGCCAGGTAGAGCGACCCGAACTGGTCGCGCAGGGACGACAGGAATCGCGCCGCCGCCCCGGTCGACTTCATCGGGTCGCGCCGCTCATCGACCCACCAGTCGACGCGGAGTCCCATGCCCCGCGCCGTCGCCGTCATGAACTGCCACATGCCCACCGCGGCCGCGCGGGAATACGCGTGCGTGTCGTACCCGCTTTCGACGAATCCCAGGTAGTACATGTCTTCCGGGATGCCGGCGGCCCGGAAGGTCCGGCGGATCATCGGTTCGTAGCGGAGGCCGCGCTGCAGCCATGCGACCGCGGTCGGACGCGCTGAGCCGGTAAAGCGGCGAACGTAGAACTCGACGCGATCGTGGTCGAGGTACTCCTTCACTTCGATGTCCCACGACGCGTCAGCCGGAACCCAGGAAGGCGTCTCGCCACCGAGGACCGTTGGCGCGATGATCCCCTCCGACTCCAGGACAAACGGAGACGGCGCCGTGGGGAGTTGGACGACGGACGGAGGGGGCGCGTCGGAAGCGACGGGTGGTGCACCCGCTGTCTTCGTGGGCGCGGTCGACGACTTGGCCGGTGCATTCGCAGCCTTCGCGGGCGTGCTGGCGGCATTCGGTGACGTGCTGGCCGTCTTGCGCGGCTCGCTTGCCTTCTTCGCGGGCGCGCTGGCCGGCTTGCGCGGAGTACTCGCGGCCTTCGATCCCTCGTCCCGCGCCTTCGTGGACGTTGCCACCGACGCACCAACCGAATCCGCCGCGGGCCTTGACGCCGTTTCCGGCCGACGCCCGGGAGCGCACGCGCCGACGAACAGGATTGCGATCAGCGGAAGTCGTGCGCAACCGGTCATGGCGTCGTTGGTTGAAGGACTCGCAGAAGGGCGACGTTCCGGTCCGGCCTATCATACGCTTCGAGCGCACCGCCGCTACCCGTTCTTCCTTTGATGGATACGGACCGCGCGGGGTTTACCACCTGGGATCAGTCGTCCGATGGTGGCCCGAGAAGACGGTTCGTCGCCTGCAGCGTGGCCAGGACGGCGCTGCGCAGCGGATCACCATCGGCGATACGGCACCCCACCAGCTGCGTGGGCTTCCCGTCCCGCTTCGCCAGCACACTGACCATCACGACATTCGAGTCGAAAGCACGGACCGATTTCACACCCACCAGCTCGAACGTGTCCTTGTGGCGCGTGAACTCGGCCAGCGCCCGGAGCGTCGCTTCCACCGCGAGGCGGAGATCCGCAAAGGCGCTCGACACGCCCTCTGAGCGACCGACATAACGTTCAGACCCTTTCCATTCCAGCGTGACCGCGGCCGACCCTACGCCCGACGGCAGCTTGCGGAAATCGAAGCCCGCAAACCGGAGCCGATCCGGATGGCTCAGGGACAAGGTTTCCGCCGATTCGGCGTCGCTCCGGGGAGCGTCGCCGTCGGCCGCTGGAGGAGGGGTCATTCGATGATTACAGGAGATGACTGGACGTGCTGTTGGCAAACGACCGAAGGAGGGGACAGGCAACCGTTCCCATTGCGGACGTTGGTCCGGAGCCCTTAAATGGCAAACATGGTGATGCGCGCCCTCCTTCTGATGGTCATGGCGGCACAATCGGTCTCAGCCCAGGATCCCGCCGCGTCGCTCAGGGAGCGCGTCGTCGGGCGCGTCGCCCAGGTCCCCGGCGCCACCGTCGGGGTGGTCCTGGTCGACCTGGAGGGAGGCGCGGGGTTCTCGATAAACCCTGATTCCGTCTTCCACGCCGCGAGCACCATGAAAGTGCCGGTCATGATCGAGTACTTCCGCGCCATCGACGCCGGCAGGATCGCGAAGGATCAGGAGCTGCTGCTCGGGACAGAGTTCCGGTCGATCGTCGACGGATCGCCGTATTCGCTGGATGCCGGGGTCGATTCGGACAGTTCGGTCTTCCGGCGTGTCGGGCAGCGCGTTCCACTCCGGTGGCTGGTGGAGCGGATGATCGTGCGATCCAGCAACCTGGCGACGAACACGCTCATCGAGGTGCTGGACGCGAAGCGGGTCGACGCCACCGCTCGCTCGTTAGGCACCGGCGCGATGAAGGTGCTGCGCGGAGTCGAGGATGGCAAGGCCTTCGAGCAGGGGCTCAACAACCAGACGTCGGCCCGCGACCTGGCGGTGCTTCTGGAAGCGATCGAAACGGGTCGGGCGGCGTCGCGCGAGAGCTCCCGCGAGATGGTCGACATCCTCGCCCGGCAGGAGTTCAGCGACGAGATCCCGGCCGGCCTTCCCCCGGGGACGCGGGTCGCGCACAAGACCGGCTGGATCACCGGCGTGACACACGACGCCGCGCTCGTCTATCCGCCGGGCCGGAAGCCGTATGTGCTGGTGGTGCTGACGAAGGGGATCCGCGAGCGCCCGGTGGCGCAGCGCCTCATCGCCGACATTTCGCGCCTCGTCTGGGATGCGATCGCCGGACCTCGTTAGGTCGAACCTGCGTCAGGCCCCCGACAGAGCCATTTCGACGAAGTTGACAAGTTGTCAAAGTTGCCAGGTTGTCAAAGTTGCCAAGTTGCCAAGTTGCCAAGTTGGCAAGGTCACGAAGGTCGTCTTGTTTGCCGGCCTCGGTGACCTTCGTGACCTTCGTGGTTCGTCCTTTTTTGGCCGCGAATGAACGCGTGCCCTACTCGATCGCTTTGCGGATCCGCTCGAGCTGATTCAGGTGCAGGAGGTCGTGCCCGGCGTAGAGCTTCAGGTGATGCGCCAGGCTCTCTTCGCCGCGCTCGACGTGGACGCCGACGCGTTGCAGGTCATCCGGCGTAGCGCGAGACACCAGCCGGAGGTTGCTCTTCCGGAGCACTGAAAACATGGCGACGGATTCGCGTGGCTCCACGTCCGCATACCCGAGCCGGTCCGCCCACGCGTCCTGGTCGTAACCGGTGAGCGTGGGACGATCCTGGGCGAGGACCAATCGGAGACGCCACCCCCAGACCAGGTCCGAGTCGGCGAGATGGGCCAGCACCTGACCCATCGACCATTTGCCGGGGGCCTCCGGCCGCGCCAGCACCTGGCGTGAGGTAGTTTCGACGATGCGTGCCAGCTGGTCAGGCGTCTCGCGCAATACCGTCAGCGGATCCCGGTCACCCAGCAGATCGAGGATCGCCGAAACGTAGGCGCGGGCATGCTCGATCGCCGCACCGGCAGGATTCGTGAAAACCGACATTGAAGAAAGGACAATCCGTGGCGAGCTACGGAACGTTTATGGTTAGGCCCCTGAACGCCCCCCTGCTCTCGGCACCCAGGGTGGGCCGCGGCTCATAGAGCCCTGGTCCAGTGAATCCGTGCAGAGCCAGCAGGACGCCGTTCACCCCCGTGGTCAGCCGCGCCTCAGCCGGGAATCCCGGGAGTCCGGCGACATCCGGCATGGTGATGGTATACGCCGCCGGGGTGCCGGACGCGGCGAGGTACGCGCCCGAGGCGAGAACATACAGCGCGTTGCTGACGTCTTCTTCGCTCCGCACGTCGATCGAAACGCCCTTGTTGTACTCCCCCGGGATGGCGCCC
>DAIUET010000156.1:0-1097 GCA_036845045.1 Gemmatimonadaceae bacterium
AGGTGGAGAAGAGGGGCTGAGGGAAGGGACTAGGGATTAGGGACTAGGGACTAGGGACTAGCGACTAAACGAATCAGAAGGCTTCGCCGATCCCCACGGTGATCCCGAAAGTCCCCCGGCCGATTCCCAGGTCCGCGCGCACCACGGTGCGGTCCCTCGGCGACAGCACATAACGAAGGCCGACGCCGGCCGTGGGGTACCACCGCCGGCCCGTGAAATCCGACAGGTTGGGCGCAACCGTTCCACCGCCCGCAAACGCCACGGCGCCGACGCGCCGCCAATGGGTGGACCGGAGCTCCGCCTGCGCCGTGATTGCGTGCTGGTCACGAAACCGGCCGCGCGGATACCCGCGCATCGCGCTATCGGAACCGATCATCGCCAGATGATCGAATGGCGCCGTTCCGGAGAGGCCGTCGTACTGGAACTGCGCGGCCACGACATGGCGTGACAGGAACGTCCCGTAACGGCGGGCATCGACGGTCAGTCGGCGGAAGGCAAAGTCGGATCCGATGGCCTTCGAGGCAATCGATGGCAGGGCGCGAACGTAGGTGCCGGCACGGGGCGAACCCGTGTTGTCCCGGGAATCGATGACGAGTCCCAGCTCCGCCGTCATCACGTCGCTGCCTGACGAGCCTGCGATTTGCGCTGCCGCGAGCGTCCGGCCTGCCTCGACCCGCCGCATCCTCGAACGTACGTAGCGCGCGCCGCCATGGATGAACGTCGAGGGGCGCACCGCGCGCTGCACGAACAGCTGCACGGTCGAGACGCCGCTGCTGTACCACTCCTCGGCGCTGTCGGGAGTCGAGGCGCCTGCGCCGAAGAAGGGAAGCGGATAGGAAATGTGCTCGATCCGTGCTCGCGTCCGCGTCGTGTTCTGCGTCGACCATCGATCGAGCTGGATGTGGGCCTTGGTGTGGTGCCGCGCCGTGCCCGCCGCATAGAGCGCCAGTGAGGACGGCCGGGCCGAAGGATCGGCGCCGACGCGGAAGCTGCGGAAGACCGTAGCGCCGTACTGCAGGCCCGTCACTTCCGAATAACTGACGACGGGAAGCGCCGTGAGCCGCGAGCGCGGGACGCTGTCGCGCGGGGCGGGGCGT
>DAIUET010000156.1:1107-2428 GCA_036845045.1 Gemmatimonadaceae bacterium
ACCAGGGTGGCGGACACCAGCAGGGCAACGACCGGAAGCACGACCGAACATCGACCTCTGTGGCTGCCGGTGCAATAGAGCAGCAGGAACCTCCGGAGTCGTGTGCACCCGGCCGTCAGTGGCGCCCCGTCATGAGGTGGAAAACGAGCCGCCACCGGCTACGTTGCGTCGTCGTCGTCGCCACCCGTTGCCGCCGCCCGCCCGATTCAATGCACCTCTTCGTCGTCACCAACGACTTTCCGCCCCGCATCGGCGGCATCAATTACTTCGTCGACCAGCTGATGCGCCGCTTCCCGCCGGGGAGCGTGACCATCTTCAGCTCGCGGTTCCCGGGGTGGAAGGAATTCGACCGGGACTATCCGCAGGACGTGATCCGGCTCGACACGGAGATGATGCTGCCGACGCCGGGTGTCCGTCGCCGCCTGCACGCGGAGTTGCGTTCGCGGAAGCCCGATGTCGTGGCCTTCGGCGCCACCTGGCCGCTGGGCCACATGGGGCCGGCCATCCGGCGCAAGCTTGGCATTCCCTTCATCGGCTTCACGCACGGCCTCGAGCTGACCGGGGCGCTGGTCCCGGGACTGCTCCGTCATATCGGTCGTGCCGCGGGCATGCTGACGGCTGCCTCGGAGTGGTCGCGCAAGGAGCTCGAGCGCGCCTTCGGCTGGGAAGGACGGATGGAGCTCCTCCCGTCGGGGATCGACACCGACCGGTTCCGCCCGGACGTGAGTGACGCCGCCGTCCGCGAGCGTCATGCGTTAGGCGACGCGCCGGTCGTGTGTTGCGTCTCCCGCCTGGTGCCACGCAAGGGACAGGACCTGTTGATCCGCGCCCTGCCGGCCGTGGCCCGCGAGGTGCCGGGCGTGCGGCTCCTCATCGTGGGCATCGGGCCATACGAGCGGTCGCTGCGGAAGCTCGCGGCGGACACCGGGGTCGCGGACCGCGTCGTGTTCGCCGGCGCGGCGCCGTACGACGAGCTCGCCGCCTACTTCCGTGCCGGCGACGTCTTCGCCATGCCCTGTCGCCTGCGCTGGTTCGGCTTCGACGTCGAGGCGTTAGGCGCGGTGTTCCTCCAGGGCGCGGCGGTGGGACGGCCGGTCATCGCCGGGGACTCGGGGGGCGCGCCCGAGACGGTGATTCAGGGAAAGACAGGCCTGGTGGTCGATCCCACGCGCCCCGGGCCGATGGCCGAGGCACTGGTTTCGCTCCTCACCGATCGTGCCCGCGCCGAGGCCATGGGTCGCGCCGGCGCCGAGTGGGTCCACCGCGAGTGGACCTGGGACACGATGGCCTCCCGGCTCAGAGGGTACGTCGAGCGGACCCG
>DAIUET010000156.1:2528-7836 GCA_036845045.1 Gemmatimonadaceae bacterium
GCCAGCCGCGGATCGTCGAGCAGCTCGCGCACCGCGGCGGCCAGCGCCTCTGGATCGCCCGGCGGCACCAGCAGTGCCTCGAGCCCGTCCCGCGCCACGTCGCGATACCCGTCGATGTCACTGGCGACCACCGGCAGCCCCGCGGCCATCGCCTCCGCCAGGACGATACCGAAGCTTTCCCCCCCGGTGGCCGGGCCCAGGTAGAGGTAGGCCGCCCTGAGGTACGACGCCAGGCGATCGTCCTCCACGCGCCCCAGCATCTCGACCCGCGAGCGCACGTCGGGTGACAGGGTCTCCACGGCGTCCCGTTCGCTCCCGTCGCCGATCACCAGCAGCCGCACATCGCCATGGACCCGGGCTACTTCGGCGAACGCCTCGACCGCGACCCGGAAGCCCTTCCGCTCCTCGAGCCGTCCCACGAACAGCAGGTGACGCCCGGGTGGAAGCGCGGCCGGGCGCGCCGCGGCGAACCGGTGCACGTCGACGCCGTTAGGCACGATCAGCAGGTCGCCATCGCCCATGCGGGAACACACGCTCTGGCGGGCCGCGTCCGACACGGCGATACGCCTGGCCAACCGGTTCCACACCGGCCGCACCATCGGCGCGGCCAGCCGGAACCAGAGGCTGCTGACGCGCTCGCGGCCCACGTTCGAATGAAACGTGGCCACCACCGGGGCGTTGGCCTGCAGCACCGCGTGCATCGACACGCTCGGCACCAGCGGCTCGTGCACGTGGATGATGTCCGGCGCGGCAGCCCGCAACGCCCGGCCGACCGCGCTGGCCACCTGGGGGCCGAAGCTGATGCGCGCGACCGAGCCGTTGCCACGCACCGGAACTGCGCGACCGACGATCAGGGCATCGCCGCGCGTACCACGCTCACGACCCGGCGCGAGGATCTGCACCTCGTGCCCGAGCGCCCGCAGGTGCGCGGACAGCTCCCGCACGTGGACCTGCACGCCGCCGGGGACGTCCCAGCTGTACGGCGAGACCTGGACGATGCGCAGCGAAGTCATCGCATCAGGGCTGTGGGCGCTCGTGACGGAGGGACCGCTGCGTGGTGGCCGAGAGCACGGTCCCGAGGATGACGACCAGCCCGAAGATGAACAGACCTACCGCGTAGGGCGTCTCCGCGTACGCCTGCAGGAACGCGACCCCGAATCCGGCCATCCAGTTGAAGGCGATGAAGGACGCGCCCAGCACCGTGTCGCGGGTTGAGAAGACCAGCCCCCGCGCGCTTTTTGGCGAATACTCGTGGAGCAGCGTGTCCATGGAGACCATCACCGGCGCCAACACGGCGCCGCCGGCAAACGCAATCGGCACGAAGATCGCGTAGCTGAACCAGACGCTGCCGCCCACCATCAGGAGGCCCATCAGCAGGCAACCCAGCACCATCATCCACCGCTTGTCCCAACGCGTCCCGATCGTGCCGACGAGCAGCGACCCCACGATCATGCCGCCGGCAAGCAGGCCACCGAGAAACCCGACGCCTTTCGTCCCGGCGCCAAGCACCGCGATCGACGCGGCGGTCAGGATGTTGAAGATCGACCCGGCCAGTGCGCCCAGCACGACGACCATCAGGAACACGAACCGCAGTCCATGATGCGACTTGATCAGGGCAAACGTCGTGCGCATGTCGCTCGCCGCGTGCGCCATCTCCTGGCGAACGACTTCCGCCGATTCGGCGAGGGGGTGATGGACCTGGCGTCGCTTCGCGGCGGCATGACTGAGGAGTGCAATTCCCACCAGCGTCAGGACCGAGACGCTGTACGAGATGGCGTCGATGTAGAAACCCGCTTCCCAGCCTTCCCATCCCACACGCTCCCATATCGTCCAGCCCACGAGCAGACCCCCGCCGACCATCCCTGTTACCGTCGCGACGCGACCGATGCTCGTCAGCGCCGCGTTGGCGGGGAGTAGCTGGTCGTGAGCCACCAGATCGGGGATCAGCGCCATCTTTGCCGCGTTGAAGAACACGCCGCACAGCCCTACGAAAAAAGCAACCACGTACACGGGCCAGATGTAACCGAGGGTCACGTACAGCAGCGGGATGAAGGCCACCATGATGGCCCGAATCAGGTCGCACACGATCATGGTGAACCGCTTGTTCCAGCGGTCCACCAGCGCCCCAACGGCCGGCGCGAAAGCCGTCGGAAGCAGGGTGGCGAACCCGATCTTCCCGACTTCCACCCCCGTTGTCGCGGTTTCTGCCGCCGCGGCAACCAGGGCGATGAGGGCCATGTTGTGCAGCCGGTCCCCCAGTTGCGAGACGGTCTGGCCGACCACCAGCAGCGTGAACTCCGGACGCGACAGAACCGCGCCAATGCCGCCCGGCACGGGCTTCAGGGGATTCGCGCTCGGGTCAGGCAGGCTCACGCGTGATCCAGTTGGGCTGAAAGACAAACCACTGATCAGGGTTACGACGGATGGCCGCTTCCATTCGTTCCACGATGCACCGCATCAATCGGCGGCGATCGGCGTCGTCGCGTCCTTCCGGGTACAGCGGCGGGTCGAATTCCATCACATACCGCGGGTTCCCCCGCGGATTGGGCGAGGCGAAGGCGGTGATGATGGTGGCACCCGTCGCCTGCGCAAATACCGCCGGCCCGATCGGCAGGGGTCGCACACCGCCCGCGAAAGGCATCTCGACGATTCCCCTGGTGTCTCCCACCGCGCGGTCCGCCACCAAGGCCAGAATGTGGTTCTCCCCCAGAATGCGATAGGCCGCCCGCAGGCCATCCTTTGCGTTGACGAGTTGCATTCCAGTCGCCGAGCGATACGAGGCGAGCGCGTCCAGCACGGTCGGATCCAGGTTTTCCACCATGCCATACATGCGGTATCCGTGCGCGGCCAGGCACGCTGCGGCCAACTCATAGGGACCGAGGTGACCGGTGACGATTACGGTCCCCCGGCCGCGAGCGTGCGATGCGATCACATGCTCGAGCCCGCGGATCTCGAAGAGGGCTTTCAGTTCCGCCGGTGACATGCTCGGCAACCGGAAGAGGTCGACGGCCGTCACGGCGAAGTTTCGAAAGGTGCGACGCACCATGCGCCGCCGCACCGCGGGAGTCCGGTCGGACGCCGTATAGGAGAGACTCTGCGCCACGGTCTGCCGTCGTTCGCGCTGGACGGCCCAGCCAATCACGCCACCAACGACTGCCAGGGCGCGCGCGAGCGGGACCGGGGTAACTTTCAGCAGCCTGATTGCTGCTCGTATGACGGGCGCGGACGGGATCAAGGCGCGACCGGTGAAGCCGCGACGCGGGATGGATCCGCGCGTCTGCCCCCGGATATGCTCCGGGCCGCGGCTCCCGCTCGAGTGACTTGTCCCCTGAAACGCATTGGCCCGAATTCCTACGGAAGTCGGGCCAAAGTTACGTCACGAAAAACCCCAGCGCTCAGCGCTGTCGGTTCAGGGTGTCGAGGGGATCGCGCTGGATCCGCTACCCGCCGGTCCGCAGAGAACTGCCCCTGGTTCCCGGGGCGCTGCTTCTGCGCCCATCGCGGTCAGGCACTGTTGCCCGGGCACATTCGAGTGCGTGGCCACCGCGGTGTATCCGCCGATGACATCCTGGCTGCTGATCGAGATCGCGATGTCGTTCGTGATGCGCATCTCCAGGTGCGCGGTGTCGGTCGCGTATTGCTGGTGTTCGGCCCAGTACGACTCCTGCGCGACCTTGAGGTTTCCGAGGTCGCTCTGCATTGCGGCGATGAACGCGCGTTCCTTGTACTCGCGGAACCTCGGCACCGCCATCGAGCTGAGCGCGCCGAGCAAGACCATGACCACGAGCAGTTCTACGAAGCTGAAACCTCTACGTCGGTTCACCGCAGCCGTCCTGGTTGAATTCTGAGCGCTCACAAGGCAGAACCGGTGCCACGGACGTGACCGCCATAAGTCGTTGATTTTCAACCGGTTGCTCATCGTCACGCGGTGGGACAAAAGCGCACATTATTGGATCGTCGCCACACCTGCGCCGCCTCAAATCGTTCTGGCGACTGCATTTACCGAGCCGGATCATGGCGGCTCCGATCTGCATTCCCGGAAGTGAAGAATTCGCCCCGAAACTTGTCCGGCACTTCCCCGTTGTATGCAAGCGCCTACTTTCATCGAGCCCTTATCAACGCTCATGACATCCGCTGCCGTACTGGTCAGTCGCCAGAAACTCCTTGAAGCCGCGATGCGGGTCTTCGCGGAATCGGGATTCCGCGGCGCGACGACGCGCCGGATCGCCGAAGAAGCCGGGGTCAACGAGGTCACGCTGTTCCGGCAGTTCAAGTCGAAGACGGCGCTGATCAATGAAGTCGCCGAGCTCTATGCGCGACGCCGGTCCGAGGAGGCGCTGCCGGCGGGCCCGGTGTCGCCGCTCCGCGAGCTCTCCGAGTGGTGTTCGGCACACCTCGCGCTGCTGCGCAACAGCCGGGAGATGATCCGGAAGTGCATGGCCGAGGTCCACGAGCATCCCCAGATGGCCGGGTGCATGCGGCGCGGACCCGATGTCGTCCACCGCCAGCTGCAGGACTACGCGACGAAACTCGTCAGGCAGCGCGGCCTGGACGTCAGCGACGATGACATCCATGGAGCCTGCATGATGCTCCAGGGGGCGCTGTTCGCCGACGCCATGGGACGCGACATCATGCCGGACCTCTACCCGCCGCTGCGCCGTGCCGGCCCCGGCTACGCGCGGCTGTTCCTCAGGATGCTGGGCGCCGACGGGAATGACCCCGTGCCGGGCACGGAAACGACGGGACACGAAGGCACGACACACCGGAACGGCGAACGGCGGTCGGCCGGGCGCAAGCGACGCAACGGCCAGCCCCGGAAGGGGCGGGCACCCCGCGGTACCTAACGAGATCAGCTCATGAAACGAATTCTGCACCGCATACTCGGCCTCGTGATTGCCCTGCCCGCGACGGCGGCGGGCCAGCAGGGACGCCAGCTGTCGCTCGAAGACGCGCTGCGCATGGCCGAGTCCCAGAGCGAGGCGATCCGCATCGCGCAGGCGGGCGTACTGCGCGCGCGCGGCCTCCAGCTGCAGGCGCGCAGCCAGTACCTCCCGCAGGTGGGCGCGAGCCTGACCTACACCCGGACGCTCGCCTCGCAGTTCGAGGCGCTGGCCGACGCGGGGCCGCCCGAGCCGCCCCCCGGTACGCCACCGGTGCCGCCTGACGACGGCACGACCTGGTACGCGCCCTGTACGCGCTACCTCGCCCCACCCGGCTCCACCGAAGCGCAGCGCCTGGCGGGTCTCGAGGCTGTTGCTCGCTGCTCCGCGGGCACCGGCGGCTTCCCGATCGACTTCAGCAAGGTGGG
>DAIUET010000157.1:0-7804 GCA_036845045.1 Gemmatimonadaceae bacterium
TGATTGCTGATTGCTGCGTGCTGCTGCAGTTGCTGCGTGCTGGTGCTGGTGCTGGTGCTGGTGCTGGTGCTGGGGCTGGTGCTGGGGCTGCTGACAACGGTTGGAGTATTCCGGCCTCAACACCAGCGCGCTGCTGCCTGCATCCGCAAGCAGCAATCAGCGATCAGTTCAGACCTCGAGCTCCATCCCTTCGGCGGCCGCGATCACCTCAACCGTTCCGTTCCGCTCGTTCACCATTTCGCGGCAGAGCGCGAGCTGCGCGACCAGCGCCGCGTCGGAGCGATCGGGGTCATGGTGAAAGAGGACCAGGGTGTGCACCTCGGCGGCGATCGCGAGATCCACGGCGTCGCGGTAGGACGAGTGGCCCCAGCCGCGGTGGTCCATGTATTCGGCGCCCGTGTACATCGCGTCGTGGATCAGCACCCGCGCCCCATGCGCGAAGCGGGTGAGTTCCTCCCGCGTCGGGGCGCCGGGCTGCTGGTCGCCGAAACGGTCCATTTCGTTGTCGGGAATGAACACCAGCGAGCGGTCCGGCGCGCCGGCCGGGGCCAGCCGGAAGCCTAACGCGCCACCGGGGTGCCGCACGCTGATCGCCGAGACGTCGATGCTGTTCTCGCTCAGGCGGTGCCCGGTCAGCTCACGGAACTCCATGCGCGCGTGCAGGTCGTCGAACGCGATCGGAAACACGACGGGACTCATCTGCTGGCGCAGCACCACCTCGAGGCTCTGCAGGAGCGTCGGCGCGCCGAACAGCCGGAAGTGATTCCCCGACTGGAACGCGGGGGTGAAGAACGGCAGCCCCTGGATGTGGTCCCAGTGGGCGTGGCTGAAGAAGACATCGCCCGAGATCGGCTGGCCCTGCGCATCACTGACCAGTGAGCGGCCGAGCTCCCGGATCCCTGTCCCCGCATCGAGGATGACCAGATGGCCGTCATCGCCGCGCACTTCCACGCACGTCGTGTTGCCGCCGTAGGTGACGGTGGCAGGCCCTGGTGACGGGCACGATCCGCGGGTTCCCCAGAGGCGAAGGCGCATTCTGGAAGCTGGCGGGCGGCCGAAAGGGTCGCGGTGACCGGCGGCCCGTCCGGATCGGGAGCTAGAGCCTGGTCTGCGCCAGTTGCTTCAACGCCGGCCGGTTCGCCACCGAGATGCGACGCCGTTCGACACGGATCAGGCCCTGGTTCTGGAAGTCACGCACCGTCCGCGAGACAGTCTCCCGGCTGGCGCCGATCATGTGGGCAATGGTCTGGTGCGTCAGCGGCTTTTCGATCGTTTCCGACTGTCCTTCCTGCGCGAAATCGAGCAGGAGCTTGGCGATCCGTCCCGGCACGTCGAGCAGTGCGAGGCCGTGGATCTTCGAGTCGGCGCGGCGCAGCCGCCTGGCGAGTTCGGCGAGGAGGGCCCAGGCCACGGCGGGGTTCGATTCCACCCGCCGGCGGAAGTCATCGCGACGCAGCACGAGCAGGTTGGTGTCTTCCATCGCGATCACATGCGCCGACCGCGGCTGGTCGTCGATGAGCGAGAGCTCGCCAAAATGTTCGCCGACACCGAGCACGCCGAGGATCACTTCGCGACCGTCTTCACCGATCAGGACCACCTTGACGCGTCCCTGGCGGACGACGAACAGCGAATCGCCGGGATCATCCTCGAAGACAATCACGCTCCCTTTCGGGTACGCCTTCTCGCGGGTCAGTTCGGTAAAACGAACGAGCTCGGAGTCATCGAGCTTGGAGAAGAGCGGGACGGTCCTGAGAAAGTTGGCAGTTTCCATGCGCGTAAGATCGTGCAAGGGTTCGCGTTGGGAAGGCGGCAGGGCCCGTATGGTGGACAGTGACGCCCGCAACTGATGACGCCCCCCTCAGGGCGACGTCACGCTTTAGCAGAGGGTTTGGTTCTCATGGCCGACGGCCACCACCCACGGGCCCGAGCTCAACGAGTAACTATATGCCGGCTTGTGTCTTAGCTCCAGCACCAATTAGGTTTCCTGGTTCTCCATTCGGTCCAAAGAGGCCTCAAAGTGAAGTCCGGAATCCATCCAGAATACGCAACGGCGACGGTCAAGTGTGCCTGCGGGGCAACCTGGCAGACGCGCTCCACCGTCGGCGAGCTCCACCTAGACATCTGCTCCAATTGTCACCCGTTCTATACCGGCAAGCAGAAGCTGGTCGACACGGCCGGCCGCGTTGAGCGGTTCCGTCAGAAGTACGCCGCCGGGAAGAAGAGCACCTGAGCGTCCGCGCACGTCTCGCGGCGGCGGTCGATCGGGCCGCCGCCGTCGAACAGGAGTTGAGTGACCCCAGGACCCTCCGCGACGCGAAAGTGCGCGCCTCCCTGGGCCGCGAGCATCAGCGCCTCCTCCAGATCGTCACGTTGTCGCAAAAGCTTGGCCGCCTGGACCGGGAGCTCGCTGAGGCACGGGAGCTCGCTGGCGCCGAGGATGAGGAGATGGCTGCTGAAGCACGCGAGGAGGTCAGTCGTGTCGAGCAGAGCATCGCTGCGCTCGAGGAGCAGGCCAAGCCACTCCTCATTCCCCAGGACCCGCTGAATGAACGCTCCTGCATCATGGAGATTCGCGCCGGTACGGGCGGCGACGAGGCCGCCCTCTTTGCCGCGGACCTCCTCCGCATGTACACGCGATACATCGAGCGGAAGGGCTGGAAGGTCGAGATGCTCGATTATTCCGAGGGCGTGAAGGGCGGCGTCAAGGAAGCGGTGATGAAGGTCGACGGGAACGGCGCCTTTGGAGAGATGCACTTCGAATCGGGCGTGCATCGCGTCCAGCGCGTTCCGGAAACCGAGGCGCAGGGGCGCATTCATACGTCCGCCGCCACGGTCGCCGTGCTGCCCGAGGCCGAGGAAGTGGACGTCGAGATCGACGAGAAGGACCTGCGGGTCGACGTCTATCGTGCGTCGGGACCGGGGGGCCAGGGCGTCAACACCACCGATTCCGCGGTCCGCCTGACGCACCTTCCCACCGGCATCGTCGTGACCCAGCAGGACCAGCGCTCGCAACTCCAGAACAAGATCAAGGCGATGGGTGTGCTTCGCGCCAAGATCCTCGACGCCCGCATCCAGCAACAGCAGGCCGAGCGCGCACGCATGCGGAAATCGCAGGTGTCGACCGGCGATCGCTCGGCCAAGATCCGGACCTACAACTTTCCGCAGAGCCGGGTCACGGATCACCGGATCAACCTCACCCTGCACGACCTCCCGCGCATCATGGATGGCGATATCGGCCGGTTGATCGAGGCGATGAAAATGGCCGATACCGAGGAACGGCTGCAGGAGGAGTTGTGATCGCGGACGACCTGGCCCCTGGCGTGGCGCGACGTGGGACGCCGGTTGGCGAGCTGGTCGCGTCGATCGCGGACCGCCTGACGAGTGCCGGCATCCACGATGCCGCCGCCGAAGCACGAGACCTGGTGGCGGCTGTGGTCGGCGCGAACCGCTTCTGGCCGCGCCTGCACACCGACAACGTCGTTTCCCTCGAAGTGGCCACCCGGGCGCGGACGATGGCAATGCGACGTGCCTCGGGGATGCCGTTCGCCTACGCGGTGGGGCGTGCGGCGTTCAGGCACCTGACGCTTCATGTCAACGAGAGCGTCCTCATTCCACGGCAGGAGACCGAGGTTCTCATCGACCTGATACTTGCCCGCCGCGCGACAGGAACGGTGGCCGACGTCGGCACCGGCTCCGGCGCCATTGCGCTGGCGCTCGCGTCCGAAGGACGGTACGAACGGATCATCGCCACCGACATCGGTCGCGATGCGATCGACATCGCCCGGCGGAATGCGCTCGACCTCGCGAGTGAGCTGCGCGGCACGATTGACTTGCGCACGGGTGACCTGCTGGCGCCGCTGGCGGGGGAGCAACTCGCGGTGCTGGTGTCGAACCCGCCGTATATCGCGTTCGAGGAGGCCGCCCAGCTCCCCGCCGCGGTTCGCGACTGGGAACCGGCACACGCACTCTTTTCCGGCGGTCACGGTCTCGACGTGACCAGGCGGATCGTCGCCGGTGCTCCAGCGCTACACGGCAGTGGGCCTCTACTGGCGCTCGAAGTCGACAGCAGGCGAGCTCTCCAGGTCGCCGAATGCGCCGCCGCGAACGGATCGTTCAGCCAGGTCGAGGTACATCAGGATCTGCAGGGCCGCGATCGATTCGTTCTGGCCGCGCGACCGTAAACCAACTGACCCGGGGACACCATGCTTGACCAGAAAGGACGCGAGCTCGGCCGCCTCATCGGGCAGAGCAGTGAGTACCAGGCGCTGAAGCGTGCGAACGAGTCGCTGAGCGAGGACCGCGACGCGGTGGCGTTGCTGCGGCGCATGGAGGAATTGCGCACGTCGGCGCAGGGCATGATCGAGCATGGCACGGAACCGTCGCAGGAGATGGAACGCGAGCTCGACGAGCTCCTGTCCAAGGTGCAGGTGAATCCATCGTACCAGCGCGCGCTGGTCGCCCAGTCGAACTTCGACAAGCTCATGATGCAGGTGAACACCTGGATCGCCGAGGGCATCAAGAGTGGCGCCGCCAGTCCGATCATCACCCTGGGGTGATCGAGAGTGGCCGGTGGATTGATCGTCCTCGAAGGCATCGAGGGAGTCGGGAAGACGACGCAGTTGCAGCACCTGCTGCGACTGTTGCTGAGTCGCGGCGTCGTGGCCAGCGTTCTGCGCGAGCCGGGTGGCACGCCGGCGGGAGACATCATCCGACGGCTACTGCTTGACCCGACCAGTCACCTCGACGCACGCACGGAGGCGCTGCTCTTCATGGCGTCCCGCGCCCAGCTGGTGGCCGACGTCATACGGCCGGCGCTGTCCCGGAATGAATTCGTGTTGCTCGACCGGTTCTTTCTCTCGACCTATGCGTATCAGGTCGCCGGACGTGGGCTGCCCGAGGACGACGTGCGGCGCGCCAACGCGCTCGCCACGGGAGGGCTCGTCCCGGACCTGACGTTGCTGCTCGACCTCCCTCCGGGCGCGGCGCTGGCGAGGGCCGCGCGCCGGAGTGCGCACGACCGCATCGAACAGTCGGGAGAGGAGTTCTACGCGCGCGTTCGCGCCGCTTTCGTGGAATTCTCGTCGTCCGCCTGGCAGCAGCGTCATCCCGAGGCAGGGGAGATCGTCCTCGTCGATGCGGACGGCGGCGAGGACCTGGTCGCCCGGCGTATCGCTGAGGCGGTAGCGCGTCGGTGGCCGCAAACCGCCGCGTCTCTTGCGGGGTCAAACTCCTGAAGGCAACCCTTTCCCTATGAACCCGCGATCCCTCGCCGTCGCCGTCGCTCTCGGGACTTCCCTCGTCGGGGGAGGCTGGGTGATTGGCCGCGGTCTGAACGCGCGGGAAGCGGACTTCACGAGCGCGCGGCTCTTCGACACGGTTTTCGAGCACGTCAAGCACTACTTCGTGGACTCGATCGCGGACTCGACGCTGTACGAGCACGCGATGGTCGGCATGCTGCGGGAGTTGAACGATCCGTACACGCTCTACCTGCCGCCGAATCGGCTCCGCCGGCTCACCGAGCAGACCACGGGCAACTACATCGGCATTGGCGCCCAGATCCAGCGTCGGGACGAGTATCCCATGATCATCGCGCCGTTCCCCGGCTCGCCGGCTGAGCGCGCGGGTCTTCGCACCGGCGATCGTGTCGTCGAAATCGACAGCCTGAAGGCCCGGGGCCTCACGACGGACGAAGTCCTGCGCGCACTGCGCGGCCCTCCGGAGAGCGAAGTCACGGTGGTCATCGAACGTCCCGGCGATGCGACCCGCCGGACGTTCCGGTTGAAGCGTGGCGGTGTGCATCGCCGCGCCGTGGGTCGCACCGCGCTGCTGGCCGGCGGGGTCGGATACGTGGACGTGAACATCTTCAATGACTCGACGGCCATCGAGCTGCGCAACGCGATCGACTCACTCCGGACGGCGGGAATGCGCTCACTCGTCCTGGACCTGCGCGGGAATCCCGGTGGGGTGCTGGCCCAGGGTGTCGGCGTGGCCGACATGTTCCTGGACCCCGGACAGCTCATCGTGTCGATGCGGGGACGCGGTCCCGAGGACACGGAGCGCGTCCTGGATACCGCACCGCAGCGCTGGCCGGAGATTCCGCTGGTCGTGCTGGTGGATGCGGGCAGCGCCAGCGCCTCGGAGATCGTGGCTGGTGCGCTCCAGGATCACGACCGGGCGCTGGTGATGGGTCGGACGACCTTCGGGAAGGGGAGTGCCCAGGGGATCTTCGCCGTCTCGTCAGGCGGTGGTGTGCGCGTGACGACTGCGCGATGGTTCACGCCGTCGGGCCGTTCAATCGACCGGCCGCGGGGCCGCATCCAGGACGAGGGCGAACCCGTGGACACGTTCCGCACCGAGCACGGGCGCCGACTGGCCGGGGGCGGCGGGATCGTTCCCGATATCGAGGCTGGGGACACCGCGCTGGCGCCGGGCGAACAGGCGCTGGAGGAAGCGCTGGGCAATCGCGTCATCCAGTTCCGCGATGCCATGGTCGATGTCGCCATCGCGCTGCGAGCCCGCGACGCCGTTCGCTCGCGCGATTTCGCCGTGACACAGCCGATGCTGGACGAGTTGTGGACAGCCATGCGCAGGCGCGGATTCCGCTTCGACCGCGCCACGTTCGACGGCGCGCGCCCGCTCGTTTCAAGCCTGCTCGCCCGCGAAATCGCGCGCTTCGTGTTCGGCCCGGAGGCGGAGGCTGAGCGGGCGATCCGTGACGACAGGGTGATCCAGGCTGCCATGCGACTGGCGGCCGCCGCCGCGACCCCGGCGGCACTACTGGAGCAGGCCGCCCAGGCGCGGGCGCCGAACACCGAAAGTCGCGGGAAGTAGGCGCCGGCCGCGCTACTTCACGTCGACGACCTTCACGCCCTTCGGGACCACGAAGACGAAGGCCCGATCACTCACCGGCGCGTTCGGCGTGAAGCTGGTGATGCGCACCAGGCGCGTCAGTCCGTTAGGCTCCACCGCCTCGAACTGCACGAGCGAGCCGGTCGCCGGATCGATCCAGACTTTCGCGCGGATGAATGCCGCGTTCCTCGACTTCGGCGTCAGTTGCACGACGTGCGTCCGGCGTGCACCCAGCGTCGCGGCTCCGCCGTCGCCGATCGTGTAGCGATCCCGGGGGTTGGTGAAGAACTCCCCGATCAGGTCGAGCGAGCCGGCGCCGTCACCGCCGCACAGGGCGCGATTCACCCGCCCCGGGGCGGACGTGGGAAGGTACGCCCACACGTACCGTCCGTCGCAGATGATCACGTCCCCTTTCGGGTCGGTAAAGCGGAAGGCGAAGCGGTTGGGGCGCGACTGCTCGAAGGCGCCCTTTGAATGCAGCGTCGAGCCGATCAGCGGATTCGTGATCGTCTGCTCGAACGTTGCCTTCGCGGTGCGAATCGCCGCATAGGACTTCACCGCCGCATCGATTGCGCGATCGGCGGGCGACTGCAGCGTGGCGACCAGCAGTAACGGAAGGAAGGGCATGATTGACGATTGACGATTGACGACTGACGAGTGGCGATTGACGATTGCGTCGCGGTGGACGCACGGTGCCACACGCCATCGAATGGTATGCCTCAGGCCGCGCCCAGTTCCACGTGCGAGGGGCTGGGGGCGATGTTCCGGTCGATCGCGCCGGCAATGAGGCGCAGGGCGTCCATCAGCTGCGTGAACTGGTCGGGGAACAAACTCTGTGAGCCGTCCGACAGCGCGCGATCGGGATTCGGATGCACCTCGACGATGATGCCGTCGGCGCCGGCGGCGACCGCGGCGCGCGCCATTGGAGTCACCTTGTCGCGCAGCCCAGTGCCAT
>DAIUET010000158.1:0-7787 GCA_036845045.1 Gemmatimonadaceae bacterium
GTGGTGGTCGTGAGCGGCGGTAACGCCGATCCCGATCGCCTGCGCACGCTCCTCTAGGGCTGGCGCCTGGCGCTGACGGGCAGCGCGGCGCGCGCGCGTTCCCATCGCGCGCTCGTACCCCGCACATCGATGTGCGCGAAGGGACCGCTTGGTCCCGTGGCCGCGTACGTGCCCAACCCGCCGAGAAGCTCGGGGTGTCGCTGCTCCACCGCCGCGACCGCCAACCCGATCAGGTTGAGGTCCCGCAGGTCACGGCGACCATCGCGGTTCAGGTCATCCATGCGGCCGTCACCATCAGCGTCGATGATCAGGTCGACGGCGTCGCCGAACTGATGGCGGCTCGCTCGCGCGGCGCCTTCGGTGAAGCGACGGTCGTTGTAATACGGCGCGCGAAAGCCGGACAGCACCACCACACGCCGGCTGTCGACGCCACGACCGCGCAGGTCGTCCAGCACCAGCTCCAGCTTGTCGATCAACCGTTCCTCGAGCACGAGGAACTTGGGCCAGGTCGCCCGCTGATCGTTCGTCAGGAAGTCCCCGAGGCGGAAATGCTCGGAAAGGCGTGCGCCGGCCGTGGCCGCGGTGACTTCAACGAAGCCGTCGGGGTTCAGGTAATTCTCGGCCATCATCCACCGTTCGGCCGGCCACCATCCCAGGCGGTAACCGCCAAGCATCTCCCCGCGCTTGTGGCCGAAGGGCCGCATGATGAAGAAATGGAACGGCTCGGTTCCGGTCATGACCGTGAACGTCCCCGGCGAGTGGATGATCGTGTCGCCGAACGCCTCGAGCAGTCCGGGAAACGCGTCGGCTTCACTCGCCGTGAGGGCGGCGAATCGCAGCGCGCGGCTGCGGCCAAACAGGGTGTCCGGGATGAGCAGCCGCCGAGACGTGTCCGCCATCGAGTCGGCTTCGGTGAACGTGGGCGCGGTGAGCCCGCCACTGCCGCCTGACGCCTCGTCAGGCAGGAGGCGACGCGCTACGATCAGCGCCCAGACCAGCACCACGAGCGCGCCCAGGATGGCCGCGCCCGCGATCAGCCGGCGGCCAGCGACAACGACGCGCGAGGACACCGGGGAAAGAACGATGATGACCGGAGGCCCGCGACTACCAGACGACCGCGTATGCCTCGCGCCGGGGATCGGCTCCGGTCATTCGTGCACCCGAGGAGTGGATCAGGATCATCTGCGCGCCGCCGAAGTCGGCGCTCGGCTGCTGTACGCGAACAACGTGTCCGCGCCGCTCCAGCGCTGCTCGCGTGGTGCTGTCGATGCCGGGCTCCACGCCCAGACGCGTCCCCCCGAATACGCGCCAGCGAGCGGCTTCCACCGCCTGCTGCGGCGTCATCCCGTGGCGTAACACATTATTCAGCACCTGCACCAGGGTCTGCGGCTGCCCGTCGCCGCCTGGCGTGCCGAACGCCATGGCTACCGAGCCATCGGGGTTGAGGGCCATTGCTGGCGACAGCGTGTGAAACGGCCGCTTTCCGGGGGCGATCACGTTAGGGTGGGCGCTATCCAGCTCGAACAGCGCCCCACGATTGTGGAGCGTGATGCCTGCGCCCGGGACCATCCTGCCGCTCCCGAAGGAGGCAAACAGGCTCTGGATCATGGAGACCGCGTTGCCGTCCTTGTCGACGACTGCGAGGTAGATCGTGTCGCCGTTGCCATCGCGAACGACGTCACTGCCGGCCGGTGCCACGACGGTGTCGCGGCGGATCACCCGGGCTCGGTCGGCGGCATACGCCTTCGAGATCAACCGCTCGACCGGGACCGCGCTGAACTCGGGATCCGCCAGGAAACGGTCGCGGTCCTGGTAGGCCAGCTTGCTCGCCTCGGCCAGCGCGTGGATCATCGCCGCCGAATGCGGACCCTCATCGGCCGGCATGACCGATTCGGCGATGTTCAGCATTTCGAGGAACGTCATCCCCTGTGAATTCGGCGGGAATGCAAGGACAGTCTTCCCGGCGTACGTCGTGGAGATGGGCTCCTGCCAGCTGGACCGATGGGACGTGAGGTCCGCGGCCGAAAGCAACCCGCCCTCACGATCGATGAACTGCGCGATCAGCTGCGCCAGCGAACCGCTGTACAGCGCGTCGGCGCCGCCCGACGCGATGGTTCGCAGCGAGCGCGCCAGCTCGCTCTGCACCAGGATGGTTCCCGGCTTTGGTGCACTGCCGTCCACCAGGAAAATTCTCCTGAGCGCTGTGTCAGCAGCCACCTTTGTGGATTCCGCCGCGATGTCGCGCGACAATCGCGTCGACACCGGGAAACCGCGCTCCGCATACGCGATCGCGGGCTGCAGCGCCGCGGAGAGGGTAATCGTGCCGAATCGCTTGAGTGCGTCCTCCCAGGCGCGGACGGCGCCGGGCACGGACACTGACATGATGCCCGAGCCAGGGACCCGGGTAAGCTTCCGCGACGCGAAGAAGGCGGGAGTCGCCAGCGCGCCGGCGCGTCCACTGCCGTTCAGGGCATAGACGCGGTTGGTCCTTGCATCACGGATGAGCAGGAAGTTGTCGCCGCCAATGCCGTTCATGTGCGGGCGGACTACCGCGAGGACAGCCGCCATCGTGATCGCCGCGTCAATGGCGTTGCCGCCGTTGCGAAGCACCTCGGCTCCGGCAGCCGATGCCAGCGCGTGGTCCGAGACCACGGCCCCTTCGCGTCCGATGACGTCTGGACGCATCATGGCCTGCCCCGCGAGTTGTGCGGGCGCTGCAGCAAGAAACAGCGGCAGGAGACCGGTCAGCAGGAGCCGGTGTGGGTAGGTCCGCATGGTGGGGCCTCGCGATTTGGCCGGAACGTGAGCGCCCCGGAAGTTTCGTCGGCCAGACGACCCATCGCCAGCGAGCATAGGGGAAAGAATCAGCTGCAGCGGCTCTCCGGTTCGGGCTCAGGCACATTTGCGGCTGCAAGCCAGCTTCGCCCCCTGCTGACCGCGGACTCCTTGGCACCACCGACGGTACGTCGTTTTGGACGGAGTCCTCGTGTATGTGCACGATGGCGATCCGAACAGCATTTCGGGTGCCGATAATGGACCTTCTGGGCACGTTTTTAGTTGTTTCAGTCATGAACTGTGCAAAACATGCGCGATTTGTTGCGCATTCAGCATTGGTGGCATTTATTTCGCACCTTCTTTGATCCGTCCTGCAGGGCCCTCGCTACCTCTCCAAACTCCCACCTCGCCCACGCATGTCTGCCCCGCCCCTGACACACAGCTCTCGAAAGGCCGTGATTCGCGCGATCGCGGCCAGCGCCGCCAGGCCGCACGGACCGTCGACCAACGGCAGCGCACCTTACCACGCCGTGTCCGACTACTTCGGCATCAACACCTTCGGCGTCCGTCAGATGCGCGCCAAGCTGCCGAAGCACTCGTACGAAAAGCTGGTGAGTGCGATCCGGCACGGGAAAAAGCTCGACCTCGACATCGCCCCGACCGTCGCACAGGCAATCAAGGAATGGGCGACGTCGCGCGGAGCCACGCACTTCACGCACTGGTTCCTTCCCCAGACCGGACTCACCGCGGAAAAGCACGATGCGTTCCTGACCTTCGACGAAAACGGTCAGCCGATCGAGCAGTTTTCCGCCGCGCAGCTGATCCAGAGTGAGCCGGATGCGTCGAGCTTTCCATCCGGTGGATTGCGCGCGACCTGGGAGGCGCGCGGCTACACCGCCTGGAACCCGGCGAGCCCGGTGTTCGTGTTCGAGTCCGGTGGTTCGAGGACGTTATGCATTCCGTCGGTCTTCATTGGCTACAACGGGGAAGCGCTCGATGAGATGACGCCGCTCCTCCGTAGCTCCGACGTGCTGTCCGCGAAGGCGATCGAGCTCCTCGAGCTCCTGGGGGACAAGAACGTCTATCGCGTCTACACCACGCTCGGGCCCGAGCAGGAGTACTTCCTGATCGACCGCGAGCACTTCGCGATGCGTCCCGACCTCGTCATGGCCAACCGGACGCTGATTGGCGCACCGCCACCGCGCGGCCAGCAGCTCGAGGACCACTACTTCGGCGGCATCCCCGAGCGCACGCAGGCGTGCATCGCCGAAGTCGAGCACGAGCTGTACAAGCTCGGCGTTCCGATCGTGACGCGGCATAACGAGGTCGCCCCGTCGCAGTTCGAGATGGCGCCCGTGTTCGAGGAGACGGATCTCGGTGTCGACCATAACCAGCTCGTGATGGCGGTGCTCCGGCGCGTGGCCCTCCGTCACGGGCTGCAGGCGATCGTGCACGAGAAGCCGTTCGCGGGGATCAACGGGTCGGGCAAGCACTGCAACTGGTCGATGGCAATCGGGTCCGACACCTCACTCGATGGGCTGAACCTGCTCAAGCCGGGGCGCACGCCGCACCAGAACGTCCGCTTCCTCGTCTTCCTCGCCGCGGTCCTCAAGGGCGTGCACGACAACGCCGGTCTGCTGCGCGCGGGTATCTCCACCTCGGGCAATGAGCACCGGCTTGGCGCCAATGAAGCGCCGCCGGCGATCATCTCCGTCTTCATGGGCGCCATGCTCACCCGCCTCATCGAGGACATCATCAAGGGGAAGGCCGCCCAGGCCGGTGCGGAGGAGCAACTGATTCGCCTCGGCGTCGCCAAGCTTCCGGAAATCGAGAAGGACAACACCGACCGGAACCGGACGTCTCCGTTTGCGTTCACGGGGAACAAGTTCGAGTTCCGCGCCGTCGGTGGCGGGCAGTCGATCGCGTGGCCGGTCACGCTGCTGCACGCCGCGGTTGCGCGCGCGATCGAGTCGATCACGGCGGAAATCCGTGCTGAGAAGAAAAAGACCCGCAACGTCGACGACGCGGTGATGAAAGTGGTGCGCAAGGTCTTCCGCGAAACCACTCCCGTCCGGTTCGAAGGCAACAACTACTCGGAGGAGTGGGTCAGGGAGGCGGAGAAGCGCGGGCTCCTGAACCTCCGCCGCGCGCCGGAAGGATTGGCGGAGCTCACCACGAAGAAGGCCCAGAGTGTCCTCGTCGGCCTCGGCGTCCTGACGGATGCCGAATTGGAGTCACGGTATCACGTCCGCATCGAGCGGTACATCAAGGACATGTTGATCGAGATGCACACGATCGTCGAAATGGTGGATACGCTGGTGCTGCCCGCCGCGTACGCCTACGCCGGCTCGCTCGCGTCGAGCGCGGCCCAGGCAAAGGCAGCCGGCATCACCGAGGTTCCGCAGGTCGATCGCGCGAACGAAATCGGACGGCTGGCGAAGAAGCTGAAGACGCAGCGGGACGCGCTGGTGAAGGTCCGCGACAAGGCCGAGCAGATGCACGAGGACGCCACGAAGGCCGCCATGACGCTCACGAATCAGGGCGCTGATACCATGGCCGATGTGCGCGCGTCGTGTGACGCGCTCGAGTTGCTCGTGGCCGACGACGTATGGCCGCTGCCGAAGTACCGTGAGATGTTGTTTCCTGTCTGATTCTTTCGGGGCAGGTCCTGCAACCGCGAGGGCCCGACGATTTCGTCGGGCCCTCTTCCTTACCTGCTTCCCGCCTCGTGCTTCTCCATGTCATAGCACCTCCCGGAGCCGCGACGCGCTCACATTCGCGCCACAGAGGACGACCACCACCCGGCCGTCCACCGGCGTGCGCAGCTTCGACAGCGCGCCGATCGCGACACCCGCGGCTCCCTCGATCAGCAGGTGCTCGACTTCGATCGCGTGCCGCATCGCCCTGGCAATCTCCCCTTCGTCCACTTCCACCCACTCGTCGACCAGGTTTCGACACAAGGGGAAGGTGACGGTGTCGGCCTCGATGCCGCCGGCGGTTCCGTCGGATAGCGTGGGAAGCGAGGGGAGGTCCAGTACCTGGCCAGCCCGGATGGACTCGATCAGAACCCGGGAGTTCGCCGGCTGCGCCCCGACGATCCAGGTGCCCGGATGACGGTGCTTGAGGTGCGCGGCGATCCCGGCGATCAGGCCACCTCCGCCAGCCGCCACGATCACGGCGTCGATGTCGCTGAGCTGTCGATCGAGCTCGACCCCGACCGTGCCCTGTCCCGCAACGACCGCAAGATCGTTGTAGGGCGACACATACACCCGACCCTGGGAGAGTGCCTTGCGTCGCGCTTCGAACTCGGTGTCGAGTCCGTCAGTTCCGAAGGCGACCACGTTTGCGCCAAGGCGCCGCATCGCCGCCACCTTCGCCGCCGACGCGAAGTCGGGGACGTACACGGTCACCGGGACGCCTAACGCGCGCCCCGCATGGGCGACGGCAATACCGTGATTCCCTGAAGACGCCGCCACCACGCCGGTCCGCCGCGTCTCGTCCGGCAGCGTGAGCAGTCGATTGGTCGCCCCGCGGACCTTGAAGGAGCCGGTGACCTGGAGGTTTTCGCACTTGAGCCAGACCTCCGCACCGTTCGCCTCGCCCAGCGCCAGCGACGGCACGACGGGCGTCTCCCGGATGTGCGGCCGGATCAGTCGTTCGGCTTCGCCGATCCTCTCGTACAGATCGTGAGTCATGGAATGCGAGAAGTCGGCGTCACGATGGTTAGCCCAGCTCCAGCACCAGCACCAGCACCAGCACCAGCACGCAGCTCCAGCAACCAGTACCAGCAGCAGCAGCAAGCAAGCAGCAATCAGCCTGTTGCTAGTACTTCAACAGGTAATTCTCGAGCTCCCACTGCGTCACTTGCGTGATGTATTCGCGCCATTCCGCGCGCTTCGCATTGAGGAAGTGGCGAGACACGTGTTCGCCCAGTGCGCCGATGATCACCTCGTCTTTCTCCAGCTCATCGCACGCTTCGTTCAGGTCGTGCGGCAGGTCGTCGATCCGCAGACGGCGCTTCTCGCGATGCGACATCTCGAAGATGTTCGTATCCACCGGCTCCCGATGGTCAGCCCTGGTCGCGATACCGTCCAGACCAGCCGCCAGCATCACCGCCACCGCCAGATACGGATTGGCCGAGGGATCCGGCATGCGCACCTCGACCCGCGTGCCGGCGCCGCGCCGATCGGGAACCCGGATGAGCGGCGACCGGTTTCGCATCGACCACGCCACGTTCACCGGCGCCTCGTATCCGGGCACCAGGCGCTTGTACGAATTCACCAGGGGGTTGGTGATCGCACAGAAACCCCGCGCGTGCTTCAGCAGCCCGCCGATGTAGTGCAGCGCGGTGTCGCTCAATTCCCACTGCGCACCCGATTGCCAGAAGGCATTCTTCCCGTCGTGGAAAAGCGATTGGTGCGTGTGCATTCCGCTGCCGTTCTGGCCGAAGATCGGCTTCGGCATGAACGACGCGAGCAGGCCGAACTGCTGCGCAACGTACTTCACCACGAACCGGAAGGTCGTGATGTTGTCGGCGGTGGTCAGCGCGTCGGCGTACCGGAAGTCGATCTCGTGCTGGCCATGAGCCACCTCGTGATGGGCCGCTTCCACTTCGAAGCCCATCTGTTCGAGGGCGTCGACAATCGCCCGGCGGGCGTCCTCGCCCAGGTCCGCCGGCGCCAGGTCGAAATAGCTCCCCACGTCGTGCGTGACGGTGGTAGGCTCGCCACGGTCTCCCGGCTTGAAGACGAAGAACTCCGCCTCCATGCCGGCGTTCATCGTGAACCCCAGTTCCGCCGCGCGCGCAATCTGCCGCTTCAGCACGCCGCGTGGATCACCGTCGAACGGTGTCCCGTCGGGACGGTTGATGTCGCAGATCAGGCGGGCCACGCGACTGTCGCTCTCGCCCCACGGAAACACGCGGAACGTCGAGAGGTCGGGCGCGAGGAGCATGTCCGACTCCTCGATCCGCACGAAGCCCTCGATGGAGGAGCCGTCGAACATGATCTCGC
>DAIUET010000159.1:0-7784 GCA_036845045.1 Gemmatimonadaceae bacterium
GACGAGCAGCTTGCGATGCGTGCGGTAGTTGAGGCGCCGGAAGTTGTACCATTTCAGGGGCCGGTACCGCTTGACCTGCACACCCGCCTCCTCCATGCGCGTCAGCAGGGCGCGGTCCATCTTCGCGCTTCCCACCCAGTCCACCGTGACCGACACCGGTATGCCGGCGCGCGCCCGCTCGGCGAGCGCCTCGCTGAACGCCTCGCCGATCTCGCCGGACCAGTAGATATAGGTCTCGAAAGTGATCGAGGTGCGGGCGCCGCGGATGGATTCCAGCATGGCCGGGAAGATCTCGGCGCCGTTCTGCAGGGCGGTCACCCGGTTACCGCCGGTGATGGAGGGGCCAAGCATGACCGACATTTCGCGCCGGAATTGCGGATCGCTGATGGCGTAACGATGCTCCAGCCGCCAGGTCAGCTTCTTCTCCGGCCGGCTGAAATTCAGCGCGATCATCAGTACAAGGAAAGTGACCAGCGCGGTCGTCACGATTGTCCAGAACATGCGTCGGCGGCTCCACGTCACCTTCATCGATAAACTGCCTCCTCTACGGCTCCGGCATGCCTACCCCTCTCCCGCGCGAATTGGTCACGCTTCGACGCCGAGGTCGCCAGGTCTCGCGCCGTGCAAGCCGGCGCGCCAGAATGGTGCCCCACACCCAGCGACTCAGCAGGAGGATCGATGAGAGAGTACCATCTGGCGCAGGCAAATATCGGCCGTTTTCGCGGTCCCATCGAGTAGTCAACCGCACACGCAGATGCGCAAGGCGACTCTCCTGTGGATCGCGGGGCTCCTCACGCTTGTCCCGTGGGCGACCTGGTACCTGCTGTTCAGTGCGCCCAGAACGCAGTACGCGCTGCTCATCACCTTCGTCCTCTTCTGGATCTTCGGTTACTGGGGCGTAGTCGGGCCGATCCTGGCGCTGGTCAAGGTTCGCGCGGTCTTTCGCGCGATGGAGGGCGCGACGTCGCGCGCCGAGCTGTCCGAGGTGCTCCAGAGCGCCGAGACCAGGGACGTCGTGATTGCACAGATTGCCACCGACAATCACATCCCGCGCTTTCTGGCGGTCCGCGTCTATGAAATGCTCGCCAGGGGGATCGCGGCGCGGAGCGTCGGCGGTAGCCAGTCGAGCGCCGGATCCATCGAGGGCAGGTCCGGCTGATGGCCATACACGTCGTGCTCGTGCATCCGGAGATCCATTGGAATACGGGGAATGCGGGCCGGACCTGTCTCGCGACCGGCGCGACGCTCCATCTCGTCCGGCCACTGGGGTTCTCGCTCGAGGAACGTGAGGTGAAGCGCGCCGGCCTGGATTACTGGGAACATGTCGACAAGCGGGTGTGGCCCGGCTGGAGCGCGTTCGAGGCGGCGCTGCCGTCGTTAGGCGAGCCGTTCTTCTTCTCGACGAAGGCCGACGCGGTCTACTGGGATGCCCCGCTCGGCGTCCCCGCCGACCTCGTCCTGGTCTTCGGGCGGGAGACCGGTGGGCTGCCGCCGGAGCTGCACGAGCGGTTCCCCGACCGGTTCGTGACCATGCCGGTGCTGTCGCCGCAGGTGCGGTCGCTCAACCTGTCTACGAGCGTGGCGGTTGCGCTTTATGAAGTCCTGCGGCAACGACGAAACGCCGGCCTCGCCAGTCGATCATTTGCGGAACCATCGACCACCTGACGCGCGCATCCACGATGGACGCGCCGATCAGCCCTTCTTCTTCCTCTTCCCCTTCGTCTTCGCCCTTTCCTTCTCCTTCTCAATCTCCTCTTCGTCCTTCTTCCCCGTGTCGGTCTGTGCCCAGTCCGACTCGAACGTGGAGATCAGCTGCCTGACGACACGCGGGTCGGTGATGATCACCCCGACCTCGCGTCGTTCGTCCAGCTCCAGCCGGCGCAGGCTCTGGCTGCCGAGGAACGCCTTCCGGCCATCCTGGATGATGACGCGCGCGTGCAACTTGCCGGGGAACTTCTCCACCTGGGCCTCGAGGTCCTTCTTCTGCAGCTTGCCCATCATGCGGATTTCCACCCCGGCCTTCGCGCGCTCCTTGAGGATCCGGATCATGGCGCTGTCGGTGATCCGGATGTCGTAGATCAGGAGCTGTTGCTTCGCCCCGCGCAGCAGCGCGGCGAGTTCCGCGCGTGAGTTCTCCGGGCTGACCAGCAGGGACTTGAGTCCCGCGCTGTACGGTCGCCGGTTGAAGTCCGCGTCGAAGAGCTTGATCGCCTCCTGCACGACCTTCCGCGTAGTCGTGATGACGCCAAAGCTGCGGCTCCGGTCGATGTCGAGATGCGTGTAGTTGAAGCCGAGGACGAACAGCGTCCTGCCGTCGACGATCATGAACTTGTTGTGGTACCGCACGAGGTCATCGGCCGTACGGGACACCGTGGCGCCGGTGGCGAGCAGCCGCTGCTCCAGCTTGCGGAGGCCCTTCTCACCGCCGGTGTTGGTATGCGCAATGAGGGTGCGCACGATCACGCCCCGCTTGACGGCGGATTTGATCGCCTTGTCCACCTCGATGTGATCGAGGCGGAAGATGGGCATGTCGATGGTCTTCTTTGCAGCGCGAATGCCCGCAACCACAGGCACCACGCCATCCTCCGGCTGCACGATGAGCCGCATGTAGTTCCCCGGGTGAAGTCGCTCAGGTCGGCTTCATCGCCTTCTTTTCTTCCCACTCGACCTCGTTCGTGGCATCGATGGCGTGAATCGCCTCGGTAATGCCGTCCGTCTTGCGGTGTGCCGGAACGCGGGTCTCGTAGACAATCTCCTCGTCGCCGGAACTGCGCAACTCGTACCGGATCTTGTTGCGGCGGAGAATGAGCTGCACCCGCGGGCGGATGGCAGGGGCATCCTTCGCCTTGATCTTGAGGTCGAAAAGCTTGTAGCCCTCGGGCTCGAACGACTCCAGGAGTCCGACGACGATGGCGATGAAGATCGTCGCGAAGATGGCCAGCGCATAAAGGCCCACACCGGACGCCAGGCCGATCCCGAGCGTGGACAGCATGATGCCGGCATCCTTGGGATCGTCGATCTTGGCGCGATAGCGCACCAGGCTGGCCGCGCCGACGATGCCGAACGCCCGGGCCACGCTCGACCCGACCACCAGCATAACGACGGCCCCCACGATGGCGAGGATGATCTGCGTCTGCACGACGGCCGTGGTCCGCGCCGGCGTCCCGCGGCGCCGCGGACGGAACGCCAGAATCGACCCCAGGGCCGCGGCCAGCGGTATGCGCCGCACCGCCTGCATGATGCTGTCCCACTGCGACTCGAAGCCGGGTTCTGGTGCCGTGGCTCCGGTGGGAATCTGCAGTCCCGCCGCATGCGCGAACGCGACTGGCACGAGTATCGCCAGCAGGCCGGCGATCAGTCCAGGCGCGAACCCGCGTTGGTTCACTGTCATATCCGATTTCGCTGAGTGTGCTGAGTTCACCTGCAGGAAACGTCCGGCTGTACCACACCTGGTGGCGACAGATGGCAAGCGACCGGAAGTGTGATGCCGTTTGCCCGCGGGCGCGAGGGGGGATCGTGCGCAATCACGGCTGGCGGACCCGTGATTGACAGCCTCCACTCGTGGTTCCCATACTCGTCGCGGCCAGCGACGCCTGCATCGCCGGGCCCGGGCTCCCACCCCTCATGCCTAACGGGACACGTCATGACAGACGAAATCCGCCGCGAGATACGCCGCCAGACGCGATGTGTTCGTGCCTGGGCCATCCTCATGACCGTCGCGGCGGGCAGCCTGGCCGTGGCTGCATTCGGGCGCGGGTCCGTCCAGACGGCACGATTCACGGAGATCGATGTCGAACGGATCAACGTGGTCGAACCGGACGGCCGACTGAGGATGGTGCTCTCCAACCGGCCTCGGTCCATTGGCCCGATCTACAAAGGGAAGCCATTCGGTTATGCGGGAGGGACCCGTCCCGGGATCATTTTCTTCAACGACGAAGGCACCGAAAACGGCGGCCTCACGATCACCGGCAGCCGGGACTCGCTCGGTCGCTACCGCGCCTCCAGTAGTTGGTCCTTCGACCAGTTCGACCAGGATCAGATCCTCACGTTGCAGTATGTGGACAACAATGGCCGGCGGCGCACCGGCCTCACCGTAGCCGACCGCGCCGACCGGAACATCTACGACTTCGTGTTGCAGCGCGACTCGATCAACGCGATGCCGGACACCACCGCGAGACGCCGGGCGATGGAACAACTCATGGCCCCGGTCAACGGGGTCCCGCTCGCGGCGACGCGCCTGTACGCCGGCCGCGACGTCGACAGGAATGCAGTGGTTAATCTCTTCGACCCGTTGGGACGGGTGCGGCTGCGGCTCCGCGTCGATTCGTCAGGTCGCGCCAGCGTGGACTTCCTCGATGACCAGGGGCGGGTCACATTCAGCCTGCCGGATTCCGTCACGCGATAGTCGGCGCGACCACTTACTGCATCGCATTACAATAGCCGAGGAGCCACCAGAGCAGGAGGAAGACGAGAACGGTGGAGAAGCAGCCACCGCCGAGTTTCTTCGCTCCGTAGCCGGCAACCAGGCCCCGAAGAAGCTTGCTCATGGTCGGTCCGAGTTATGGGTGAGGCAACATGCCCTCCATCTTATCCGCGGGCCGACGGCCGCTTCCATTGTACCTGCGACGTAATTCCCCGCGAACGGCTCTTGATCCTGCCGACCGTCCGGGGCGGCGCCGGGCCCGCTCAGTCGAGGCGGGCAGGGCGTAACTTCAGGCACCCGAGTCCCGTACGAACCTCCGTGGCCCCGGAACCTCCCAACCGACCGGCTTTCCGCCCCGACATCGAAGGACTCCGCGGCATCGCCATCCTGCTGGTGGTGCTGTTCCATGCCGGCGTGTCCGGTCTGCGGGGCGGCTTCGTGGGAGTGGACGTCTTCTTCGTCCTGTCGGGATTCTTCATTACCGGCATGCTGGCGCGCGAGCTGACCGAGACGGGTGACGTCGACGTCAATGCGTTCTACACCCGCCGCGCCCTGCGCCTGCTCCCGGCGCTGCTCGTCACGCTGCTGGTCACGTTAGGGGCCGTCTTCTGGCTGTACGCACCGATCGACCGTGCCGGCATCGCGGCGAACGCACGGGCGGTGGCCATGCACGGCGGCAACATCGCCTTCGCCAGCGGGGCGGTGGACTACTTCTCGAGCGGCGACAATCCGTTCCTCCACACCTGGTCGCTGGCTGTCGAGGAACAGTTCTACCTCATCTGGCCACTCCTCTTCCTCTCGATCGGCTTCCTGGGCGTCGCGGACCAGGCCGCACGCGCCCGGCAACGGCTCTTCGTGGCGATCGCCGTCGCCGGGGCGCTGTCCTTCATCGCGTCGCTCTGGCTGACCCGCGTCGCGCAGCCGTGGGCCTTCTTCGGCATGCCGACGCGGATCTGGGAGTTTGCCCTCGGCGGCGGGCTGGCCCTGCTCCTCAACGGCAGGACGGACACGCGCACCCCGGCCTCCACGGTACTGCAGGGGGCCGGCCTGGCGCTGATCGCCGTGGCGGCGACGACCTACGAGCGGGTCACGCCTTATCCGGGCATCGCCGCCGTCCTGCCGGCGTTAGGCACGGCGCTGCTGGTCGTGGGGGGAGACCGTGCCCCGGGCAGCGCGGTCAGCCAGGCGCTGGCCTGGTCGCCGTTGCGATGGCTGGGGCGCCTGTCGTATGCGTGGTACCTCTGGCACTGGCCGCTGGTCGGGGTCGCGGCGGTCCTCGACCCGGCCATCGGCGTCTGGGGCCGGCTGGCCTGGTCCGCGGCCGGGCTGGCCCTCGCCTGGCTGACCTGGCGGTTCATCGAGGAACCGATCCGGGACGGCAGCCTGCTGTCGCGCGTGCCCGGTCACTGGCTGCTGCCGGGCACGATCGTCGCGAGCGTCGCAGTGGCCCTGCTGGCGCACGGGGCCACGGTGGCGGCGGAGGCTCGGGTGAAGGGGTCGGTGCACCGGCAGTTCGCCCAGGCGCGCGTCGATCGCAAGCAGCACGACTGCTGGGCGACGACGGTCGAGGCGGCAAAGGGCCGCCCCTGCGAGTTCGGCGACGCGACGTCACGAACCACGCTGGCCTTGTTAGGCGACTCGCACGCCGAACACTGGCTCGGCGCGCTCGACGGCTACGGGAAGGAGCGGGGCGTGAAGATCGTTGCGATGGTGAAGGGCGGCTGTCCCGTGGCCGACATACCCGAACTGATGCAGCCGCGCCTCAGGCGCTATTACCATGAATGCACGCGCTACCGCGAGGCGATGCTCCGGCGGATCATCGCCATGCGCCCGACGGCGGCGATCCTCTCGAGCTGGGACCACTACCTGCCGGTGGACGGTAAGGGCTCCGACTGGCAGGTCACGCCCGATATGTGGCGCCGGGGGCTCCGTCGCACCTATGAACGACTGTCCACCGCCGGCGTCCCGGTAATCGCCATCCGCGGGACGCCACGCACGTGGTTCGACGTCCCGGCCTGCCTGTCTCGACGGGCGGCGGGCCTTCTCCGCTCCCACGCCTGCGAATTCGAACTCGCCGGCTCGTTGTCGAAGGTCGCTACGGACGCGCAGACCGAGGCAGCCCGGGGACTCCACGTCGGGTTCGTCGACATGAACGACCAGATCTGCGACTCGGCACGTTGTGCGGTGGTGAAGAACGGCGTCATCATCTTCACCGATGACAATCACCTGACCGCGAGTTTCAGTCGGTCAGTGGGGCCAGTTCTTGGAGAACGACTGGAGTCCACGTGGCGTCGCTTGCTAGATTCGCGACGTGAATTCCCCTGAGCGGGTCCAGGCACCGAGTCGTTTCCGTCCCCACCCGTGGCACGGCCTGGCGATCGGGCCCGAACCGCCGGAACTGCTCAACGCCTTCATCGAAATCACGCCGTTCGACCTCATGAAATACGAGGTCGACAAGGACTCGGGCTACCTGCGCATCGACCGGCCGCAACGAGGCTCGTCGCAGCCACCCGCGCTGTACGGCTTCATTCCGCGGACGTACTGCGCCACGGAGGTCCAGCGTCTCTCGCCGACGTCGGTGCGCGGCGACGGCGATCCCCTCGATATCTGCGTGCTCAGTGAACGGCCGATTACGAGGAACGAGATCATCGTCCGCGCCCGCGTGGTGGGCGGGTTGCAGATGGTCGACGGCGGCGACGCGGACGACAAGATCATCGCGGTCCTGGACAACGACTACATCTACGGGGCCGCGCGCGATGTCGCCGACCTTCCTTCCGTGCTGGTCGAGCGCCTGCAGCACTATTTCGGGACCTACAAGCTGGTGCCGTCGCGTCCCTCGTCGGTGAGCATCGAGCAGGTGTATGGGCGCGACCATGCGCTGGCCGTCGTCCGTGCGGCCATGCGTGACTACGAGAATGCCTTCGGCGCACTCGACGCCCCGCCGGCGCTGCCTACTGCACCTTGACCGTCGTTGTTCCGGACTTGCCGCCTGACGAGGCGGTGATGGTGACGTTCCCCTTCTTGATCCCCCTGACGAGCCCCGTGGCGTCGACCGACGCCCTTGTCGCATCGCTGCTTGTCCATGTCACCGTCCGTCCCGTCAGGACGTTGCTCTGCTTGTCATAGAGCGTGGCCGCGAGCTGGACCGTCTGCCCGGGTTTGATGGAGGGATTCGAGGGAGCGATGACGATGCGGTCGACAGGGGCAAGTTGCGCGGTGATCGTCGCGGTCCCCGTGGCAGTCCCGGATGTCGCGGTGATGGTCACGCTCCCCGGCGCCACGCCTGTGACGACGCCATTCGACACTGTCGCCACGGCGGGATCACTCGAGGACCAGGTGATCTGGGCGCCCTGAACCGGAT
>DAIUET010000160.1:0-7760 GCA_036845045.1 Gemmatimonadaceae bacterium
GCCGTCGGTTCGCGGTAGGAAGCTGACGCCTGGTCACGGCTCAGGACGTTTTGGCGAAGGGCGTCGGGCGACCGGCGCCCTTCGGTGTCAGTGTGAATGACATTTCGGGTGTCGGACCCTTGTCGGGCTGTCACTCCGATTGCCCCGTCTCAACCACAGGAGGACCGAAGATGACCCTGAATGGTCGTTCATTCACCCCCGCACCCGTTACGCGTCCGCAGGCGGCAGCGCCTGCGCGTGTGGTGGATGCACGCGTGCCGCTGGTCCTCGCCGGTCGTGATGACCGCCCGGCCGCGGGACAGCCAGTCGCTTCACCGGCGAGAGCCGCGTCGCCAACGCCGTCGTCCCCGTACCTCGATCGCATCGTCGTCCGTTCCCGCAGCCGCATCCTTTTCCTGGATGTCGCCGAGGTGACGTGGCTCGAAGCGTTCGGCAACTACGTGCGCTTCCACACGCCGGGTGAGGTCTACACGGTGCGCGGAACGCTCACCTCCTTCGAGAAGGAGCTGGATCCGGCGCGGTTCGTCCGGATTCACCGTTCGGTGATCGTGAACCGTGACGTGATCCGCGAGCTGCACTCGCGCCGCACGGGCGACTTCACGCTCGTCACCAGTGGCGGTGAGCAGCTCACGCTGTCCCGCAACTTCCGCTCGAAGGTGCCCGAGTTGCGTCGCCGCCTCGCGTCGTAAGCACTCAGAGCGAGGACAAAGCCCCCCGGTGCGCCCGGGGGGCTTTCTCTTGTGAGGGCGGGCGCCGGGCGAGACCTTCCGCTCATGGAGCAGATTCCGATCCTCAGGGATCTCGTCGTGCTGGTGGCGGTCGCCATCCCGGCGGTGATGCTGGCGCATCGCTTCCGGATACCCACGCTGGTGGGGTTCCTCTTCACCGGGATCCTGATCGGTCCGCACGCCCTGGGGTTCGTGCGGGATGTGCACTCGGTGACGCAGCTGGCCGAAATCGGGTCGGTGCTGCTGCTCTTCGCCGTCGGGCTCGAGCTGTCGCTGTCGCGGATCGTGAAGATGGGTCGCTACGTGATCCAGGGCGGGACGATCCAGATGCTCGGAACGATGGCGATCGTGGCCGCGGTGGCGGTCATCGCCGGCCTGCCGGTAAACCACGCCATCCTCTGGGGCGCGCTCATCGCACTGTCATCGACGGCGATCATCCTCAAGATGTACGCCGACAAGGGGGAGCTGGACTCCTCACACGGCCGGATGGTGGTGGCGATCCTCCTGTTTCAGGACCTGTGCGTTGTGCCGCTGATGGTCCTCATGCCGCTGCTGGCAGGGACGGAACAGGGTGTGCTGGCGCTGGGTCGGGCGATTGGGGTGACGGGGGTCGTGACCGGGGGTCTGATCGTCGCCGGCCGCTTCATCGTACCGCGGATTCTGGAGCGGGTGACCACGCTCCGGAACCAGGAGATCTTCACGCTCTGCGTGCTGGCGATCGGGCTCGGCGCCGCCTTCCTCACGTCGCGATTCGGGCTCTCGCTTGCGTTAGGCGCCTTCCTGGCTGGGCTGGTGGTATCGGAATCGGAATACGGCCTGCAGGCGCTCTCGGACATCCTGCCGTTCCGCGACACGTTCAGCGGAATCTTCTTCACGTCGATCGGGATGCTGCTGAACATCGAGTTCTTCTTCCAGAACGCGGTGCTGGTGCTGGGGGTGGCGCTGGGCGTCATCCTGCTCAAGACGGTGGCCGGGTACTTCGTCGTCCGCTTCATCAAGCGCTCTGCGCGCGCCGGCATCATCGTGGGGCTGGGACTGGCGCAAGTCGGTGAGTTCTCGTTCGTGCTGGCCAGTGTCGCCGCGGCGCTCGGCCTGCTGGTGGGGAACGAATACCAGGTGTTCCTGGGCGCGGCGATCATCACCATGCTGGGCGCTCCGTTCCTGGTCGCATCGGCGCCGGATATCGCGGACTGGCTCCTGCAGCACCGGGCGGCGCCCACGATGGAATTCGCCACGCGGGAGGTCCGCGCCGCGAAGCCGCTGACCGACCACGTGATCATCGTGGGGTATGGCCTCAATGGCCGGAACCTGGCGCGGGCACTGCGCAGCGCGGGGATCGCGTACGCGGTCATGGACTCGAACGGGCAGAAGGTCCGGGACGCGCGACGCGACCGGGAGCCGATCTTCTTCGGCGACGGAACGCGCGGCGAGGTGCTGGAGCGTATCGGGATCCAGCGGGCGCGGATGCTGGTATTCGCGATCGCGTCCCACCAGGACGAGAAGCGGGGGATCTCCGTGGCGCGCCACCTGAATCCCAGGGTGCACATCGTGGCCCGGACGCGGTACGTGTCGGACATGGAGGAGCTGTACGCGTTAGGCGCGAACGAGGTTGTGCCCGAGGAGTTTGAGACGTCGCTGGAGATCTTCGCCCGGGTGTTGCGCCGCTACGGCGTCACCGACGGGCGGATCCGCGAGATGGCCGAGGAGGCCCGGAGCGACCATTACGAGCTGCTCCGGCAGCGGGGCACCAGCATGACACGGGTCGACGGCTTCCTGTCCCCGGTCGCGGCCCGGGTGGAGATGGAGACGATGACCGTGCGCCGCGGCTCCGAGGCCGTGGGTCGATCCCTGTCGGAGCTCAACGCCCTGTGCGGCGGGGCGCGGGTGGCGGCGATGATCCGGGCGGGAGAGGTCCGGTACGACCTGGATGCGGCGTCGATTCTCAACGTGAGTGACACGGTCGTGCTGATCGGCACGGCGGACGCGCTGGCGACCGCGGTGAACGTGTTCCGGGAAGACACCGTCGCCGCCGGGGGGACGGCGGCGGCGACCGGAGCCTGAACGGGAAGGTCGATATCATTCGTCGTCCCGAGCCAACCCTCCCTGCGATCCGTTTCCAGAACCCAGGTCATCCGCATCACCACCGGCGTGCGGCACATGCTGGTGGGCGCGTTCTGGTTCAGCGTGATGAGCGTGCTGGTGAAGCTGGCGGGCCGGCGCCTGCCCAGCATGGAGATCGTCTTTTTCCGCGGGCTCCTCACGCTGGCGATGAGCTACGCCATCGTGAAGCGGGCGCGGATCGCTCCGGTGCTCGGCGTCAATCGACGCCTGCTCCTGCAGCGTGGTGTGCTGGGTGCGGCGGCCCTGGCCTGTTTTCTTTTTTCGCTGACGCACCTGCCGCTGGCCGAGTCGACGCTCATCCAGTACATGAACCCGGTGTTCGCCATCCTGGTGGCGCACTGGTGGTTCGGCGAGCGGATGGGACGTGGTGAGTGGATCGCGCTCGTCGCGTCGTTGGTAGGCGTGCTGCTGATCACGCGGCCGGCGTTTATCTTCGGCGGTGTGGCGTCCGGTATCCATCCCGGGCATGCCCTGATCGCGCTGATGGGCGCCGCGTTCAGCGGCTCGGCCTACGCGACGATCCGGCAGATGCCAAACGAGCGGCCTGAAGTCGTGGTGCTCTACCTGCCGCTCATGTCAGTGCCGATGTCGCTGCCCTTCATCGCCAGCAACTGGCACGCGCCCACGGGCGAGGAGTGGCTGCTTCTCATCGGCATCGGGCTCGCCACGCAACTCGCCCAGATGTCCATGACGAAAGGCCTGCAAGTGGAGAAGACTGCCCGGGCGACGATGGTGGGGTACGTGCAGATCATCTTCGCCGGCACGTGGGGGGCGCTGCTTTTCTCGGAGGCGATTACGTGGTGGACGGTGCTCGGAGCGGTAATCGTACTTGCCGGCATGCTTTCACTGCTTCTCGTCCGCAAGGAGGCGGTTGGAATCGATGAATAGAGCGGATGTGGGAGGTGGGATGTGGGAGGAATCGGATGACCATCGATCTCCGCGGCAATCCGGTTTCTCCCGAATCCCACCTCCCACCTCCACCTCGCTAATCAGGCACCACCCTTGCACCCCACTCCCGACCAAGTCGAGCGAGCAGCGCAGCATACATCTCGATCCCGTCCCACAGATTGCCGAGCCGCAGGTTTTCGTTCGCCGCGTGCTGGTTGTTGTCGTAGTTCGCGAGCGGCAGGGTCACGACCGGGGCGCCAAGGACTTCGGTGAAGAGGTAGCCAGGGCCACTGCCGCCTAACGTGGGGACCGCCAGGGGCGGCTGGGCGGCGCCGTCCGACAGGGCGGCAAGCAGGGCCCTCGCGAACTCGCCATCCATCGGCGCGCGCTGGGCCGGATAGCCCGATTCCCACTCGAGCCGGGCGATTTTCGAGTACCGCGCCCGCGTCGCTGAATCCGGCGCATCGCGGACGATGTGGTATCCCTGCGCGACAACGTGCCGCTCTATGACTTCGCGCACATGCTCCGGCCGCTGGACCGGAACCAGCCTGATATCGAACGACGCGAATGCTTCCGTCGAAATGACATTCGCTCCGGTTTCCTGTACACCGCCCACGCGGATGCCGCGGATGTTGAGCCCGGGCAACATGATGCGCTCCGCCAAGGTCGCATTATCCGCTTCCGTACGTGAGAGTCCGAGCGACACCCTGAGCGTCGAGTCGATCGGTGGGAGCGTGGCCAGAGCTGTGCGTTCGGCGGCGCTGACCGGTCGCACGTCGTCGTAGAACCCGGCGATCGTCACCTGGCCATCGTCGTTGCGCATCGAGGCAATGAGGTTGGCGATCAGCGCACCCGGGTTCGGCGCCCAGTTCCCGTAATGTCCGCTGTGCAGCGGACGGGTGGGACCGTAGACCGTGAGCTCGAGCCCGATCACGCCGCGCAGGCCGAAGACGGCCTGCAGCCGCCCGCTCTGGTGCACGGGGCCGTCGCAGAAGAGCCAGGCGTCGGCGCGCAGGAGGTCGCGGTACTTCTCGAGGATGGCTTTCAGGTGCGCCGATCCGGCCTCTTCCTCGCCCTCGAAGAAGAACTTCACGTTGACCGAGGGGGTCAGGCCCGCCGCGCGCATCGCGTCCAGCGCGGTGAGCATCGCGATGATGGAGCCCTTGTCGTCGCTGGCGGATCGCGCGTAGATGCGCCAGTCGGGTTCCGTCCGCTGGCCGTCTGTCGGGAACGGAATCTCGCGCCCCCCCTGGTACATGGCCTTGTCGCGCAGCACCGGCGTGAAGGGAGCCCCCTCCCACTGGCGCGGGTCCACCGGCTGGCCGTCGAAATGCGCGTACAGCACGATGGTGCGCGTGGCGCCCGGTGCGCGGATCTCGCCGTAGACCGAGACGGGCGCATCGGGGACCTCGAGGATCTGCGCGGTCGCCCCGCGCTGTCGAAGCATCGCCATGAGGTGATCGGCGTTCCGCCGGATGTCGTCGCGGTTCGACGCCACGTTAGGCAGGGCCAGGAGCGTGGAGAATTCGCGCAGGATCTTCGCTTCGTTGGCCTCGCGGTGGCGGCGGGCGGCTGCGCGCGCTTCAGCGCCGGTTTGAGCCGCGGCGGTCTCGACGACCAGCAAGGAGAACGCGAGTCCGATGACTCGAACGTGGGTGTTCATGCTGATTCTTCCTCTGTATCGTGACCCGGGAGTTTCGAAAAGAGAAACTATGTTCCGGGAAAGACTTTGACACCGAGGACACTGGGTCACGGAGCCCGACGGTGCAAAGAACAGGATGGCTCCCTGACCCCCGTGACCCCTGTGATAAAGTCTTTTCCGAGGCTCTGAATGCTCTACAAAAGCCCGTTGAGACGTTTACTTAATGCAATCGGGGCCCGAACGACGGAGGCGCACATGCGCGCGATGAGGTACGCACTGGTACTTACCACCCTCACCACGGTGGTTGCTCAATCACAGCAGCCGGCTGACCTCATCCTTACCGGCGCTCGCGTCTGGACGGCCGACAGCGCGCGCCCGACCGCGCAGGCCATCGCCATCTCGGGCGAACGGATCATGGCGGTCGGCACCGATCCCGAGGTGCTGAGGCATCGCGGCCCGGCAACGCGGGTGATTCCGTCGCAGGGAAGGTTCATTTCACCCGGGTTCATCGACAACCACACACACTTCCAGAGCGCCGGCGCGCTTCTGGTCGGCGTGAACCTGCTCGACGTGTCCAGCGAGCCGATGCTCATCCAGCGCGTGCGCGAAGCGCGAGACCGGCTCCCCGCCGGCGCATGGCTCACCGGCGGCGACTGGGGAGCGTACGAGGCCTGGGCGCAGGGATCGACGGGCGGCGCGGGCACTGCCCGCGCACCCACCTTCGATCCACACAGGGGCATGATCGACTCGATCACCCCGAACACACCGGTCCTCATCTCCAAGTGGGACCGCTCGGCTCATGTCGCCAACAGCAAGGCGCTGCAACTCGCCGGGGCCAGCTGCGAGTGGGAGGGAGTCCACTGCGTCAATGGCCAGCCTACCGGCCGCCTGACGACGGCCGCGGCCAACCGGGTCCGGCGCGCCATCCCGCCCAAGCCGCTCGATCAGCGCCTCACCGAGTCGCGCGCCGCGCTGTCGCACCTGCGCGCGTTAGGCGTCACGACGATCCACGACAACACCGGCCCCGAGCAGATGGAGGTATACCAGGAACTCAAGCGCCGCGGCGAGCTCACCACGCGCATCTACATGCGGCCGACGATGGACAAGTGCCCGCAGCTGCGCGCCGTCGGCATCCGCCACGGCTTCGGCGACGACTGGCTCAAGATCGGCGGACTGAAGGGTTTCGTTGACGGCATCATGGGCAACTCCAGCGCCTACTTTTACGAACCGTACCTGACGTCGGGCGAACGCGGCCAGTGGCGCACCATGGTCACGGAGCCGCCGGGAATGGAACCGCTCCTCTTCTGCGCCGACTCGGCCGGACACTGGCCGCAGATCCATGCCATCGGCGACCAGGCGATCGACACGTTGCTGACGATGATGGAAAAGGTGATCCGCACCAACGGACCGAAGGAGCGCCGCTGGCGCATCATCCACACCCAGGTGATCCGCGGCGCCGAGGTGGCCCAGCGCATGGCCCGCCTCGGCATCATGGCCGAAGTGCAGCCGTATCACGCGATCGACGACATGCGGTGGATGGAACAGCGCATCGGCGCGCGCGGCCGCTGGGCCTACGCGTTCAACACGCTCGAGAAGGCGGGAGTCCGTTTGAGCTTCGGGAGCGACTGGCCCGGCACCAATGCGGCCTGGTACACCGCCGACCCGCTCCTCGGCATGTACGCCGCCGTCACCCGGCAGACGTTAGGCGGACAACCGGCCGGCGGCTGGTTCCCCGAGGAGCGCATCAGTCTCGAGAGCGCGTTGCGCGCCTACACCACCGGGAACGCCTGGGCGGCCGGCGAGGAGAACATCAAGGGAAAGATCGCCCCCGGCTTCCTCGCCGACCTCGTGGTGCTGGATCGGGATCCCTTCCGTATGCAGCCGGCGGAGCTCAGGGATGTGAAGGTCCTCCTGACCATCGCGGGCGGCCGGGTGGTGTTCGACCGGTCCAAGGACCCACCAGCGGTCGACCCGGCCAGGAAGTAGAAAGCCGCGGCTTGCTGGGAACGGTCAACCGAACACTTTGACCCGGTTCCGGACACTCTGTGGATACACACGCCACGGAGCCACAACGCATGCCGACGCCCGGAGCCGGATCCCCTCCACGGACACAACGCACACTCCGGACGACAATCATCGCCTTCGTCATCGTCGAGGCGATCGGCCTCGCCTGGCTCATCATCCACCTCTCCAACCGATGACTTCCCCATCGCCTGCCGGTCGCGTCGCGCTCGACCGTCTCGATCGCGCCAATCTCCGGGTCACGCAGATGATCCTCCTGGCTGCCAGCATCGAGGCGGTGCTCCTCGTGCTGGTGCTGCTGGTGATCGACTTCGCCGACCCGTTGCATCGCCTCGTCTTCCTGCTCGCCATGCTGACCT
>DAIUET010000161.1:0-7746 GCA_036845045.1 Gemmatimonadaceae bacterium
GATCCGAGGTCGCGCCCCCACGTGCCGATATGAATCCCCGTCAGCACGATCTCCGGGTGACGATCCGCCAGGGCGGCCGCCTCGCGCACCAGGTCGTCGGCCGGCCGCGACCGGTTGCCACCGCGGGCCAGTGTGGTCGCGCAGAACGTGCAGTGCTCGTCGCACCCCTCCTGGATCCGGAGCAGCGCCCTCGTGCCCTGCTGCGCGCCGGCAAGTTCCGTGGGACGGGGTGGGAGCCCCATCGACCGCGCCACCTCCAGGACGTCGCCCCCGGCGATGACGTCGGACACCGTGGGCAGCGCAGCCAGCTGGCCGCGATCGAGCGCGGCGGCGCATCCCATGACCACGGTGCGCAGCGCCGGATTGCTGCGGGCCGCGCGGCGGATGCCCTTGCGGAGTTCCACCTCCGCTTCCGTAGTGACCGCGCAGCTGTTGAAGACCGCGGTGTCCGCCTCGTCCGGGTGCTCGACGATGGTGCCACCGGCCCGCTCGACCAGCGCGCGCACCTGTTCGCTGTCGTACTGGTTGGCCCGGCACCCGTAGGTGCGCAGGTAGACCTTCATTGGTCCTGCTCCAGTGCCTGACGCGTCAACACCGTGGCGGCGGGAAGCTGCACCACGAACATGGCGCCATGGTCCGACGGCGCCAGGGCGATCGTCCCGCGCATCGCCGCCAGCGCCGCGCGGCAGTACGCCAGCCCGAGCCCATGCGTGCGGCGGGAGCCCGACGTATCGAGCGTCACGAACGGGTCGAAGATCCGGTCGGCTTCCTCCGCCGGGATGCCCGGCCCGTCGTCGGCGACGGTGAAGCGCACGAAGTCGCCCGACTGTTCGGCCTGCAGGATCACGGACACGTTCGGCCCCGCGTGCAGCAAGGCATTCATGAGCAGGTTGTCGAAGACGCGCCGCAACACGCCGGCATCGGCCAGCGCCGCGGGAACGTCGGGCGATACCACGCTCGTCAGGCGGCTGAGGCGGTCCAGCCAGCCGGCGCGCACGTCGGCGAGGAACTCGCCCGGGTCCACGGGAACGGCCTGGACCACGAACGCGGCCGACTGGGTTCGCCCCAGCTCCAGCAGTTCGTCGATCATCTGCACCAGCTCGAGGCCCTGCGCCTGCATCGCGCTCACGGCGGAGCGCTGGCGCTCGTTCAGCGCGCCCAGGTCGCCGTCGTGGAGCATCTCGAGCGACGCCATGATGCCCGTCAGCGGCGCTTTGAGGTTGTGGACGAGCATCTGCTCGAACGCGAGGCGCTCGCCGTCAGCCATCAGGGCCTGACCGTGAACCCCAGGCTGACGATCCAGGCCTTCTCCGACACGCCTAACGCGGGCCCGCGGGTGGCCCGCTGGATCGCCATGTCGAGGATGACCCGCGGCCCGGCGAGCGGAATGCCGGCGCCCCCGGAATAGAAGCGCTCCGGCACCGCGTCACCGCCGATCGAGAAGGGGAGGTCGCGCCGCCGGTACCCGAGGTAGAACAGCGTGGGCACGGCCCGGAATCGCGGGCCGGTCATCTCCAGCCCGGCGCCGATCTCCCAGGTGTCGTTCGCGGTCAGCGACGTCTGGGACAGCTCGCCAAGGCTCGACCACTCCGTGCGCTCGACCGACACCGCCAGGCTCGCGCCGGGAAGGCCATCGAAGCGGAGTCCGGCGCCGTACCGGTTCGGCAGGCTTCCACTCGCAATCAGCGTGTCGGCGATCCGGACATCGAGCCCGCCGCCGCTCCGCACGGAGGCCGCCAGCGCGATCTGCGGATGCGGGCGCCAGGTCGCCCCCGCGGACACGGCGGTGCCGAGGTACCCGATGGTCAGTTGCCGGAACAGCGTCCCGTACCGGAGGCTGTCATCGAACTGCCGCGTGAGGTTCATCCGGTTCTCGCCGGTGTAACCGTGCAGGCCGAGGCCCACCGAGAAACGCGGGCGCACCGAATACGACACGGCGAGCCGGATGTCGTTGATGGCCCCGGACGACTCGACGCGCTCCTCGTACCCGACAGAGTCGGGACCGAGAATCTGCCCGCCACGGACGCGCGTCGCCCAGGTCCGGTCGAGCAGGGTCGATGAGGAGATGGTGGCCATGGCGCGCGTTCCCATCTGCATCCCCGCCATCCAGATGGGGAAGCGCGCCGTCATGGTGTTCTCGTTCGCCGGCCCGGTGGAGACGCGACGGAATTCGGGCTCGTACTGGAAGTAGAGTCCACCACGTCCCCAGCCTAACGTGGACGATGGGTTGCGGGGCGAGCTGAAGTCGAACTCGCCGAACCCGCCTCCGGCGGCGGCGGCGCGCGTACTCAACGCTCCCGTGGGGTACCCGAAGCCCTGGGTGCTGATCGATCCCTGCGCCATCCCGGCGGCGGGACACAGGAGCAGGATCGCGGCGATTGGCGGCAGGCGGCGCATCATGGGATCCCGAAGCTCCGGACAGGGGAGTAACTCACGCGCAACCGCGGGCGAAGGGATGCCGCAGCCCGGCTGGAGAAGAAGGACACAAAGCGCGGGTCGAGGGACTCCGGCCCGGCCCGCAGGACCAGGCCGCGCTGCGCGCTCCCGGAAATCGGCAGGCTCCAGGCGCGGAGCGCGTTCACGATCTCGATCTGCCGGACGCCGCTGTCGCCGGGGGCGAACTGCACCGAGTCGAAGCCGGCGTTAGGCGCGTTGGTCAGGAACGCCGACCGGGCCAGGTCGGTGATGTGCTTCCCCGCGGTCACCACCAGCGGATAAATGGTGAGCTTCGCCGTGTCATCCACGCTCACCACCGGGCGCTGCGTCAGTTCCAGCGTCGCCCGCAGGATGTTCGACGAGTCCATGATCCGCGACGGGAGGTTGAAGCGGATGATCGTGCGCCGTCCCGGCACGCCGCCCACCGTCAGGAAGGTGCCGTCCGGCACCGGCGGGAAGCGGAAGACATGCACATAGTCCGTCAGGTCGGCGGCCAGTGTCGGCTGCAACCGCGGGACTTCCGACCGCGGGAAGACCGTGACCGCCGCGAATGCCGTGTCGGCGCTCGGAAAGAAGCGCACGACGGCCGGGTCCCCGCCTTCATAGGCGATGATCCGGATCTGCACCGGTCCGGCGCTGCTGGCACGCAGTCCGAGGCGGAGGCGCTGCAGGCCCAGGATCTTGTTCAGGAGCGTCAGGCTGTCGAGCGGAATGCGTATCGAGTCGGTGATCTGGGCGGTGTCGAGCGTGATCGACCCGATGAGCCGGTCCGGACGGAAGAGGAGCCGCTCGAGCGCCGTGGACGTGTCCTGCTCCGCGAAGGCGGAGTCGCCGGTGGCCGTGTCCACGTCGAACACCTCGAAGGTCACCGGCTGCGTGAACTTCGAGGCGGTGCGATTGATGCGCAGCTTGACGTATGGACTGTCGATCACCTGGATGACCGTGTCACCCGTGCTCGAGCCGGAGTTGTAGTAGATCGGCAGCGTGTCGAAGCGGATGACCGGCCGCGTGTCGACCGTGTCGCCCCGGCGCGCCAGCAGCAACTCCGCCTCCGTGCCGTGCGTGGGGAAGCCGGTGATCGTCGTGTCGATCTCCACCGGATCGAGCACGGTGTCGAAGACCACAACGTTCTGCTCGGGGCAGAGCGCCGGGCACGCTGCCCCGCCCTCGTAGTCCTCTGCGCAGGCAGCGATGACGCCGGACGCCACGAAGGCCAGCACGACGAAGCGCGATCGCCGGACCGATACGGTTTCCAGGGTCGCCATCAGGACGACCACCCGTGAAAAGACATCATGTATTCGAGAGTGAAGCGGGTGTGAATGGTTGCGGCAGGAGCTCGCTCAGGACCCACTCGGCGCGCTTTCCCGCCGTGGTAATCGCCACCACCGGCAGTGACGGAGCGAACTCGGCGAGTGCCTGACGACACATTCCGCAGGGCGGCGTCGGCTCGGTCGCGTCCGTCGCAACGACCAGGAGATCGAAGTCGCGATGACCCGTCGCCACGGCCGCCGCCAGCGCGCCGCGCTCGGCGCACGTCCCGGCGGGGAATGCCGCATTCTCCACGTTGCACCCCGCGATCACCGTCCCGTCGGTGGCGCGCAATGCCGCCCCGACGCGGAAGTGCGAATACGGCGCGTAGGCGTGCTGCAGCGCGGCCAGTGCGGCCGCTCCAGCATCTCCCGCCTCACGCTGAGGTGTCACGTCATGATCTCCTGAAGAAACGAGGTCCCGCGTCCCCGAAACGCGAGTCCGAACCAGTCCGCGATCGTCGCGCCAAGGTCCGAAAACGTCGGACGATCGCCGAGGGTGACCGCCCGGACCCCACGCCCGCCCGCTGTCACCAGCAGGGGCACGCGCTCACGCGCGTGGTCGGTCGATGGAGTCGTCGGGTCGTTGCCGTGGTCTGCCGTAATGGCCAGTAAATCACCGTCGCGGAGCCCGGCGAGGAGGGCCGGCAGTGCCGCATCGAACTGCCGGAGCGCCCCGTAGAACCCCGCGACGTCATTCCTGTGCCCGAACAACTGGTCAAAATCTACAAGGTTGGCGAAGAGGAACCCACTGTGAGACACATCGGGGTTGCCTGTTCCCCTGATCCAGTCCCGGATTCGGGCAATTCCCTCCGTATTGTCGGCGCAGTGGTGTGACGAGATGCCGCGCCCGGCGAAGAGGTCGTCGACCTTCCCCACGCCCGTCCGGTCGATGCCGGCCTCCTGCAGGGCGTCCAGCAGTGTTTCACCCGGCGGTTCGATCGAGAAATCGCGGCGGTGCGGAGTACGCACATACGCGCCGGGTTCGCCGACAAAGGGTCGCGCAATCACGCGCGACACGTTATGCGGCGCCGTGAGGATCCGTCGCGCCGTCAAACATGCATCGTACAACTCGCCGGGCGGGATGACGGCTTCGTGCGCCGCCACCTGAAAGACGGAATCCGCGGACGTGTAGACGATCCAGGCTCCGGTCGCGACGTGTTCCGGCGCGTACTGATCGATCACCGCCGTCCCGCTGCCGGCGACGTTCCCGATGACGGACCGTCCGGTCGCGCGGCTGAACGCTTCGATGACGTTGCGTGGAAACCCACCCGGGTAGGTGGGAAAGGGCGCGTCGAGATGAAGCCCCGTGAGCTCCCAGTGGCCGGTGGTGGAGTCCTTCCCTGGCGACGCGGGAGACATGGTGCCCCAGGCTCCGCGAGCCGGAACGTCTGCCCGCACACCGCGCATCGCAACTGCCCTCCCCAGACCGAGCGATTCGAGCGCCGGCAGGTCGGCGCCGCCCACCGCCGCCGCGAGGTGCGCCAGGGTGTTGCTGCCGGCGTCACCGTAATCACCCGCGTCGCGCGCGGCGCCCGCTCCCACTCCGTCCAGCACGACGAGGATGGCTCGCCGCGTCACGCGCTGCCGTCCAGGTAGATCCGCGGCGCCCGCAGCCCGAGTCCCACCAGCATCTCGTACGGTGACAGCTGCGCCGGGGCGCCAAACTCCTCGATCGTGATTTGCTCGTCACCCTGACGGCCCACAAACGTCGCGACGTCACCCACGCTGCATTCGATGCCCGTGATGTCGAGCATGGTCATGTCCATCGTTATGGTGCCGGCAATCGGTACGCGCGCACCGCTCACCAGGACCGACCCGAGATTACTGAGGCTGCGCCGGACTCCGTCCGCGTAGCCGGCAGCGGCCGTCGCGATCCGCCGCCAACCTGCTGCCCGCCAGGTTCCACCGTAACTCACCGTCTCCCCATCGGGGACATCGCGGATCTCGACGATTCGTGCGTGCAGCGACGCCACCGCCTCCGGCCGCGCAGCGTCCGCCGCGCCGCTGCTCACGCCGTACAGCGCAACGCCCGGGCGCGCCAGGCTCCACGGCGAAGGTGACTGGCGCTCCAGCGCCGGCGAGTTTTCCGCGTGGAGGTACTTCGGGCGCATCGGGAGGTGGGCGATCGCCGTCGTGAATCGCTCCAGCTGGAGGGCCATGGAGCCATCGCCCCGCTCGGCGGAATGGAAGTGTGTGAAAGCGCCTTCCGCCGGGCAGGCCTGGATCAGCGTCGACAACTCGGTGACGCGCTGCCACGGCATGCCGGCACGGTTCATCCCGGTGTCGATGCCGAGATGCCAGGCTGCACCGCCTGACGAAGTCCAGGCCGCGATGCGACGTGCGTCGCCCAGCGTCGGGGTGAGCTGGTGCACCCGGCACTCGTCGAACTCCTCGACGAGCAGCGGGGTGAAGACGAGGATGGGACGGGTCACGCCTAACGAGCGCAGTGCCGCGCCTTCCTCGACGGTCGCCACACCGAAGCCCCAGGGCTCCTCGGTCTCGAGCGCCCAGACCACCGCCTCCACCCCCAGGCCGTAGGCGTCGGCCTTCACCATGGGGAGCAGCGGCACGCGCGCCCGGCGGGCCAGGAGTGACGCGTTTCGTTTCAGCGCGCCGAGGTCCACCTCCACCCAGGCGCGCCGCTGGTCGTGCCGCATTGACGTCCCGATTCGGGGGCGGGTAGTATACGCTGACCCGGGGAGGCTATGCAACCCAAGGCCACACTTGAAGATACGCTCGCGCTCATGCGCGATCTCCGCGCCCGCTGCGAGTGGGACGCGGCCCAGACGCACGACTCCCTGCGGCCGTACCTGGTCGAGGAAGCCGCTGAGCTGGACGAGGCCATTCGATTGGCCGAGGACCCGCTCATCAGGGAGGAACTGGGCGACGTCCTGCTGCAGGTCCTCTTTCATTCGGTGATCGCGGAGCAGCGCGGCGCGTTCGACATGTCGGACGTTGCGGGCGGTCTCGTCGCGAAGATGCGTGCCCGGCACCCGCACTTGTACGAGGGGGGAGAGAAGGTCCCGTGGGAGCGGATGAAGGCGCGCAAACGGACGTCGATCGAGGATGGCCTCCCACCGGGACTCCCTTCCCTGCACCGCGCCCACCGCTTGCAGGATCGAGCGGCCGGCGTCGGGTTCGACTGGCCCGATGTTGCCGGACCGGCGGAAAAGGTGGCGGAAGAGCTGTCCGAAGTACGCGCGCACCTGCCCCACGGTGGACCGGCGGACACGGCTCGTCAGGCGGCGCTGGAGGATGAACTGGGAGACCTGCTCTTCGCGGTGGTGAACCTGTGTCGCAAGTGCGACGTCCATGCCGCGCTGGCGCTGGACAAGGCGAACGCGAAGTTCATCAGGCGCTGGACCGCAATCGAGCAGCTGGCGGCCGCCCGTGGGATCGACGTGCCGACGGCGGGTCTCGAGTTGCTCGATGGATTGTGGGAAGAAGTGAAACGCATGGAGGCCGGAGGCCCGGGGCCAGCGGTGGAAGGCTAGCCGTCCTCTGGCCTCTGACCTCTGGCCTCCGGCAAAACGGTTCCCATCTCGAACTCCCCTTCACCCAGGAAGAGCGGCGTTGCCGTACCGTCTCCGTCATCGTAGAACCGTACCGCTCCAGGGGTGGACATCTTCGCGACCCAGATGATCTGCCCCGTGTGGCCGGCGAAGTGCTCCACGACGTGATAGACGGCCTCCAGCACCGTGGTATCCCGCCCCTGGATCGACCGGCGCTCGAGCAACTCGCTCGGCAGGAGCGCCCGCAGGACTTCGTCCGCCTCACGCAACGTGGCGTCAAGTCCCGCCAGCATGTCGGCCGCCGTCGCGCCACCGCGTGCCGCGAACTCCATGTTTCGCTTCCGTACGTCGGGGTGACCACCCACGCCGCTCACGATCCACTGGCGGACGTTGCCGGAGAGGTGGAGCAGCAGGTTCCCCACGCTGTTCGTCTGCTCGTTAGGTCGCCACCAGAGCCGGTCCCCCGGCATCGCCTCCACCGCGGCGCG
>DAIUET010000162.1:0-7698 GCA_036845045.1 Gemmatimonadaceae bacterium
ATGGTGGGATCGCCGGGGCGGGGAACCGCGCTCATTTCTTCAGGCCGAACATCGTGCGCACGAAGCTGCGGATGTTGCTCTGGTCCACATGCTCGAGCATCTCCATCTCGCCCTTGTCGAGCCAGATGCCGCCGCAATCCTGGCAGCGGTCGATCTTCATGTGGTGATACTCGACTTCCTCGAGTTGCCCGCCGCACTTGGGGCACCGCATGTAGTGTGACTGGCGCTCGGCCTTGGAGCGTTCGGCGTCCAGTTTTGCGCGCTGCGCCTTGATCAGGTCAGCGTCGAGCTTGACGAAGTACTCGTCCTCACTCTTGGTCGGCTTGAATTCGTCCATTGAAATCAGATGGTGGATGTGAGATGTGGGAGGTGAGAGGAGCCTGCTGACAGCGGATCACGCGGCAACTCTCGCCAGAATCGATTCGAAGAGCCCAAGGCCGTCGGTTGAGCCTAACAATGGATCGACGGCATCCTCGGGGTGGGGCATGAGGCCGAGGATATTGCCCCGATCGTTGACGATGCCGGCGATGTCGTTGACCGAGCCGTTGGGGTTCGCGTCGGGCAGCGGATTCCCGTTCCGGTCCACGTAGCGGAATGTGACCTGGCCGCGGTCCTCGAGCTGCCTCACGGTTTCTTCGTCGGCGGTGTACCGACCGTCGCCGTGCGCCACGGGCACGCGAATCAACTGCCCCCTGTCGTACGCATTGGTGAACAGCGTGTCCGCGTTCTCGACCTTCAGCGTCACCCACTGGCTCGCGAACCGCAGGCTGGCGTTCCGGAGCAGGGCCCCCGGGAGCAGCTGCGCCTCGCAGAGGATCTGGAAGCCGTTGCAGATGCCCAGGACCGGGCCGCCTCGCCGCGCATGCTCGACGACTTCGCGCATGATCGGGCTGAACCGGGCAATTGCGCCGGCCCGCAGGTAATCGCCGTAGCTGAATCCTCCGGGGAGCACGATCACGTCGGCGCCCTGCAGGTCGTGATCCTTGTGCCAGAGGTGTACGACTTCGGCGCCCACGCCCTGTGTGATGGCCAGGCTGGCGTCGACTTCGCGATTCGATCCGGGGAAGGTGACGATACCGAACTTCACGATGCGTTCACTCCTGCGATTTCGTAGTCCTCGGTGACCGGGTTGGCCAGCAGCTTGTCACACATGCCCCGCACGGAAGATTCCGCGGCGCCCGCGTCGTCGGCATCGACGTCGAGGACGAGGTGGCGTCCGACCCGCGCGTCGCGGACGGCACTGAAGCCGAGCGCATGCAGCGCGTCGGCCACCGCCTTGCCTTGCGGGTCGAGTACGCCCTTGCGGGGGACGATGTGCACCGCCACGCGAAATCGCGTCATGCCCTGGGTTCCTCATGAATGGTGGAGCCGGGGGGAGCGGGACGCCCCCCCCGACGACGGCGCCGCCGCCGTCGGGGGACCCCGGCACCCTCGACACCATCGGAGTCGGCGATCACACCCTCCCGGATTTCCTCGGTCACCGGGAGGCGGTCCAGGAGCCCGACGAACACGGTGCGGGCGACGCCCCAGATGACGTAGGCCATCAGCGCGGGGAAGAAGAACGGCTTGGGCAGGAAGATGACTCCCACCAGCGTGCCAATGACGATCAGCGTCCCGAGGATTTCGCGGAACGTGCGGTAGCCGATGAGGGGTACCGCCGCGTAGCGCACCTGGCTGATCATGAGGAACGCGAGGCCGACCATGATGAACCGGAGCATCACGGGCCACGGCAGGTCGACCAGCAGCGTGGTCTGGTACAGCGGCGACTCGCGGAACCAGTAGTACGTCGCGAGGGTCATCCCCGCCATCGGGCTTGGCAGTCCGTTGAAGTACGTCTTGGCGCGTCCCGCCTGCTCCACGTTGAAGCGCGCCAGGCGGATCACGACGCACATCGTGAAGAAGAAGCAGAACACCCATTCCCAGCCGTGCTGGTTGAACACGGCGAAGAACATGAGCATCGACGGCGCCACGCCGAACGTGATCGCGTCGACCAGCGAGTCGAGTTCCGCGCCGAATCGGGAGCCCGAGCGCGTCGCCCGGGCGACACGTCCGTCGATGGCATCGGCCACGCCGCCGAGCACGATGTAGGTGCCGGCCGTCTCGTAGTTCCCCCGGCTGGCGGTGACGATCGCGAAGACGCCGAGGAACAGGTTCAGCAGCGTGAACCCGTTAGGCAGGAGGACGATGGGCCGGGCCAGCCGGCGGCGCATGGGTTCGTTCATGGCGTCGCCAGGCGCGCGATGACCGACGACCCCGCGGTGGTGGATTCACCCACCCTGACCGTCGGCGTCGCGGACGTCGGCAGGAACACGTCCACCCGCGACCCGAACCGGATGATCCCCATCCGCTCGCCCTGTTCGACCTGGTCGCCCTCGCGGCTGTACGTCACGATCCGCCGCGCCACGAGCCCGGCGATCTGCCTGACGAGGACTCGAAGGGACCCATCCTCGATGCCGACCGACATCTGCTCGTTCTCGAGGCTGGACTTGTCCGTCGCGGCGTTCAGGAATTTCCCGGGATTGTAGTGGACGAAGCGCACGGTCCCGGAAATCGGGTACCGGTTCACGTGCACGTTGAAGACATTCATGAAGATCGATATCCGGAGCGCCTTCCCATGCAGGAAGGCCGGTTCATCGACCTCGCTGATCATGACGACACGCCCGTCGGCCGGTGCGATCACGAGGCCGCCGCCGCGCTCGCCCGTCCGCTCCGGGTCGCGGAAGAAGTACGCCACCCACAGCGCGACGATCATCAACACGAACGCGAGCAGCCAGAGCGGCCACGAGCGGAAGAAGACCGCCGCCGTCAGCGCCACGGCCGCCAGCACGACACCGATGCCGATGAAGACGAGTCCCTCGCGCGCGAAGCTCACGCCAGCGCCTCCAGGTCGAGCGGGACGCCGGTGATGCGCTCAAAGGCCTCGAGGTACCGCGTGCTCGTCGCCGCCACGACCTCACGCGGCAGTCGCGGTGGCGGGGGATCGCCGTCCCAGCGGCCGGCGCGCCGCTCACCGTCGAGATAGTCGCGCAACGGCTGCTTGTCGAAACTCGGCTGCGACCGGCCCGGCTCATACTGGTCCGCGGGCCAGAAACGGGAACTGTCCGGCGTCAGCACCTCGTCAACCAGCATGATCTTTCCGTCGAGGAAACCGAACTCGAACTTCGTATCCGCGATGATGATGCCGCGCGGTTCGGTGCGCCGGTTGCCGAACTCGTAGATACTGAGCGACAGCTCCTCGAGGGCGGCCGCCACGTCCGCCCCGACGATCGATGCCATCGTCGCGCGCGTGATGTTCTCGTCGTGGCCTGATTCCGCCTTCGTCGCGGGACTGAACAGCGGCGCCGGCAGCCGGTCGCTCTCGATGAGCCCCTCCGGCAGCGGCTCACCGGCCAGTGTGCCTGACGCGCGGTATTCCTTCCACGCGGAACCGGCAACGTAGCCGCGCACCACACACTCGACCGGGAAGACCTCCGTGCGGCGGCACAGCATCGATCGACCGCCCAGCAGCGACCGTGCGCCTGCGAGCGCGGGCACCTGCTCGACGATTTCGTCGATGTCGGCGCTCAGCATGTGATGCTGCACGAGTCCGCCGAGTTGCCTGAGCCACCAGGCCGAGATCTGCGTCAACACCGCGCCCTTCCACGGGACGGTTTCGCGCATGACGACGTCGAACGCCGAAACGCGGTCGGTGGCGACCAGCAGCAGCCGGGTCGCATCGACCTCGTAGACGTCGCGCACCTTGCCGCGTCGCCAGAGGGTCAGCGGAAGGTCCGTGTAGGCGACCTGGCTCATACGCGAATGGCCTCCGGCCGGCTGCCATCCCGGGGCGCGCCGGCGAGCAGCGGCTCGACGACCTCACGGAGGAACTCATCCACCTGCTCGGGAGCGCGACCCACATAACGAGACGGATCGGCGGCGGCCGACAGGTCCACGCCGCGCGGGAATTCCCGGTCGCCGGCAAGCCGCTCCAGCAGGTCGTTCGCGCTCCCGTTGTTCTTCATGGCCGCCGCGGCCTCGACGCTGTGGCGACGGATGATCTCGTGAACGGCCTGCCGATCGCCCCCGGCTTCCACGGCGTGGACGATGAGCTGCTCCGTTGCCATGAAGGGCAAATCGTCCATCAGCCGGTGCCGGATGCGTGCCCGGTGCACCTCGAGCCCCCGCGCGATGTTTTCCATGAGGAGTAGGACGGCGTCTGTGGCCAGGAACGCCTCGGGGATGACCAGCCGCCGGTTCGCGCTGTCGTCGAGCGTCCGCTCGAAATACTGCACTGCGTGCGTCTGGTTCGCATTGGGCTCGAGGGCGCCGACAAAGCGCGCCAGCGAGGCGATGCGCTCGCTTCGCATCGGGTTGCGCTTGTACGCCATGGCGGACGACCCGATCTGTCCGGTTTCGAAGGGCTCGCTGATCTCACCGAACGACTGGAGCATGCGCACGTCGCCGCTGAACTTGGCCGCGGAGGCCGCGATGCCGGCCACGACGCCCAGCACCTGGGCATCGATCTTGCGCGAGTACGTCTGCCCGGTCACCGGGAGCGCGCGCTCGAAGCCCATCGCCTCGCACACGTAGGACTCCAGCGCCCGCACCTTGCCGTGGTCGCCGCGGAACAGCTCCAGGAACGAGGCCTGCGTGCCCGTCGTTCCCTTGACCCCGCGGAGGGGCAGCGCTGCCCGACGAGTGTCCAGGTCGGCAAGGTCGAGCACCAGGTCCTGCATCCACAGCGTTGCCCGCTTTCCGACCGTCGTGAGCTGCGCCGGCTGCAGGTGCGTGTAGCCTAACGCCGGTTCGGCACGCCACTGGCGCGCGAACAACGAGAGCGTCGCGAGAACCCGGAGGACCTTCTCGCGCAGGAGGCCGAGCCCATCCCGCATGAGGATGAGGTCCGCATTGTCGGTCACGTAGGCGCTGGTGGCGCCGAGGTGGATGTACGCGCGCGCGGCGGGCGCGACGTCGCCGAAGGCATAGACGTGCGCCATGACGTCGTGCCGGAACTCGGCTTCGTACCGGGCCACCGCCTCGTAGTCGATGTCGTCGAGGTGCGCCTCCATCTGAGCCAGCGCCTCGTCCGGAATGGCCACGCCCAGCTTCCGTTCTCCCTCGGCCAGCGCCAGCCAGAGTCGCCGCCACAGTCCGTAGCGGCGGTCGGGCGACCAGAGCGCCAGCATCGCCTGCGAGGCATACCGCTCAGCCAGCGGCGAGGACCAGGAATCGCGGCGAGGCGTCACTGGATCACGAACTCCGTGACATACCGCGCGCCACGGCGCTCGATCAGCGCCCGGGACAGGGTTCGCGGCGGCGCGAGGCTGATGGCGCGCGAGACATCCTGTGCGTTGCGGATCACCACGGTGTTGATCTGGATGATCACGTCCCCCTCATCGAGGCCGATCTCGTCCCGCACCCGGTCGCTGACGCTGGTGACGTACGCACCCTGCGACGCACGGATGCCACGCTCGGCGCGCAGGGCTGGCGTAAGCGTGGTGACCTCGAGCTCGCGCAGCACGGTGACCTTGGGCGCACTCACTTCCGGCCGGTCCGCGACGGTCACGGTGAGCGTGACCTCGCGACCTCCGCGGCGGACGACGAGTGGCACGCGGTCTCCCACGCGGAACGACAGCCGCGCCGCCTCCCAGTCGAAGGCATTGCGCACCGACCGGGTTCCGGCGCGGACAATCTGGTCGTCGGCGCGAAGGCCGGCACTCGCCGCCGGCGACCCGGGGATCACCGCGCGCACCACCACCCCGGCGTTGATGACGTCGCGCGGGCTGCGCGCCCGGGTTGGCGTCCTTAGCAGCTCGCCGATCCACGGCCGCCGGACTTCGCCGTGCTCCATGAGATCGTCCGCCACGCGGCGCGCCCGATTGATGGGGATCGCGAAGCCCAGCCCCACCGATCCCTGCGACGGCGTATAGATGGAACTGTTCACGCCGACCACTTCGCCCCGGGCATTCACCAGCGGCCCGCCGGAATTCCCCGGATTGATCGAGGCGTCCGTCTGGATCATGTCGACATACATCCCCGCGCCCTCGGAACTGCCGAGCAGATTGCGACCCGTGGCCGATATGACGCCGGCGGTCACGCTCGGCTCGGAGTTCGCGAGGACAAAGCCGAAGGGATTGCCGATGGCGATTGCCCACTCGCCGATCATCAGCGAGTCCGAGTTGCCGAGGGGCGCGACGGGGAGGTTCCTGGCCTCGATCTTCAGCACGGCCAGGTCGTTCGTCTCGTCGCTGCCAAGGGACTTCGCGGGATAGGTAGTGCCATCGCGCATCATCACCGAGATGTTGGTCGCATTCTGGACGACGTGCGCGTTGGTGATAATGACGCCGTTCTCCCGAATGATGAACCCGGAACCGATCCCCGGCATCACCCGCTGCGATGAGCCGCCGCCGAAGAACATGCTGAAGATGTCGACCGGGGCGCGTTCGACGGTCTCGGTCTGAATAGTCACCACCGCGGGGGCCACGCGCGAGGTGGCCTCGGTGATCGCGGTACGCCGGGAGGCGGTCACGTCCTGGATGAGCGGCGGCGTGGGCCGCTGCTGCGAGGAGATGACCTGCGCGTTGGAATCGGGCGGGGATCCCTGACACGCGATGACGGTGCTGACGAAAAGCAATGTCGTCTTCATGTCAGATACAGCTCAGAGGGATAGGAAACGCGCTCGAGCACGAGTCCGTGTGCCGGCGCGGGCGGCGACACCGCGTCGTTCGTCTCCGCCGCCAGGAGGTCGCTGATCGCGGTTGCCGGACGTTTGCCACTGGCCTGCTCGAGCATGGTGCCGACGAGAAAGCGCACCATGTGATGGAGGAAGCGATTCGCTTCGACGAGGAAGGTGAGTCCACCAGGGCGATCGATCCAGCGCGCGTCGATGACGCTGCAGCGGTGGGAATCCGTTGCGGGCGCGGTGCCGCGAACGGCGAATGCAATGAAGCAGTGCTCGCCGAGCAGGAGCGACGCGGCGCGATCGAGCGAGGTGCGGTCATAGTCGTGTCGGTACGCCCATTCGGTTCTCCGCCGAAAGGGAGAGCGAGCCTCTTCATCGGTACCGACCTGATAGGCATAACGCCGGGACGTGGCGCTGAAGCGGGCATGGAACTCGGGACGCATCTCATGCGCCGCCGCGACCCATACATCGTCGGGGAGGAGGGCGTTGAGTGAACGGCGCAACATCGGCGCGGTCCACTTGTCCGGCACTCGCACACCGACCGCCTGCCCGCGCGCGTGCACGCCCGCGTCGGTACGGCCGGCTCCCTGAGCCACCACACGCTGTCCGCAGAGTCCGGCGAGCACCCGCTCGACTTCGCCCTGGACGGTCCGCTGCTCGGGCTGGACCTGCCAGCCGGCGAATGCGGTCCCGTCATAGTGCAGCACGAGCTGCACAGTGCGCGCCGTCATCGGGTGGAAAACTAGTTCTGCGCGCGAGACCTAGCAACGGGTGCGTTCTCGGAAACGATTGACAGGACTTGACCTAGGCGACCAGTTTGACACGCTGAATGAATCGGATGTGGGAGGTGGGATGTGGGAGAAACCCCACTGATGCAGGAGCCGATTTCCGTCGGCAAGCGCATTCCGTGTCTCTCGTTGTGAATCGTCTTCCTCCCACATCCCACCTCCCACATCCGGTTTGAATGTCTCGCGCCCTCCCGTCGCTCGCCCATTCGCTCGCGGTCGCGCCTGATCTGAACGCGGCCCTCGTTGCGC
>DAIUET010000163.1:0-7553 GCA_036845045.1 Gemmatimonadaceae bacterium
ACGCGAGCCCAGAGGTCAGCGCACCATCCCCGAGCACCGCGACGACCTTGTAGGTATCGCCCAGCAGGTCGCGCCCGGCCGCGATGCCGAGGGCAGCCGAGATCGACGTGGCGGCGTGTCCGGCCCCGAATGCATCGAACTCGCTTTCGCTGCGCTTGAGGAATCCGGAAAGCCCCGCCTCCTGGCGCAACGTTTCCATGCGGGTGTTGCGACCGGTCAGGAGCTTGTGTGGGTAGCCCTGATGGCCGACGTCCCAGACGACCTGGTCGCGCGGCGTATCGAACGCCGTGTGCAGCGCCACCGTGAGCTCCACCACGCCCAGCCCGGCGCCGATGTGCCCCCCGGTCCGCGAGCAGACATCGATCAGGCGGTTCCGGATCTCCTCCGCGAGCGCTCGAAGTTCGTCGCGCGAAAGCGCTTTCAGGTCAGCGGGAGACGCTATGCGTTCGAGGATTCCCATTCGTCCGTGATCGTGGCTGGCGAAATCTACTGCTCAGGACTGGCGCTCGACGACATGGCGGGCAAGTCGCTCGAGGTCCGGCGTCAGGCGGTTGACCGCCTCCAGGGCGCCACAGGCCTCGTTGACCAGGGCGCCGGCGCGCCTCCGGGCTTCATCGACCCCCATCACCAGCGGATAGGTGCTCTTCGCGTTCGCGGCGTCCTTGCCGGCGGTCTTCCCCAGCTGGTCGCTCGTCGCCGTCACGTCGAGGACATCGTCGGCGATCTGGTAGGCCAGGCCGAGCGCGTCCCCGAAATGCGTGAACGCGAGCAGTAGCCGGTCGTCGGCGCCGGCCGCCATCGCCCCGATCCGCGCCGAAGCGGAGATCAGGGTCCCGGTCTTCGCGCGATGCACACGCTCGAGTTCCTCGAGGGTCAGCTGCTGCCCTTCGGCGAGAAGGTCGAGCAACTGGCCGCCGATCATGCCCCCGGCGCCAGACGCGGTCATCAGTTCACGAACGATGCGGCCTGCGAGCACCGATCCGGTGCCCAGGTCACAGGAAGCGACGTACGCCCGCCGGGCGGCCAGGGGGACCATCGTGACGCCGGCGGCTGTCGCCGTTTCCACGTCGAAAGCCCGGTGCACCGTCGGCCGTCCGCGTCGCATGTCGTCGTTATCCATGCACGGCAGGTCGTCATGCACGAGCGAGTAGGCGTGCACCACTTCAACGGCCGCGGCGAGACCACTGGCATCGCCGCTCCCGCCGGCCGCCCGGTACGACGCCAGCACCAGCAGGCCGCGGAACCGTTTCCCCTGGCCGAGGAGACTGTAACGGATGGCCATGGCCACCCGCGGCGCGACGTTGGTGAGGTCGTCGTTGCAGCAGGCGGCGAGGGCCGACTCCACGACCTCGCGATCGCCCACTGCCAGCGCGACCGACTCGTCAGGCACGCAGGTCCGTGGCCTCGAGGATGCCGTCGGTCCGCTCCCGCAGGACCTGGACGGCCGCCTCAGCGCTGGACAACTCTGCGGATGCCTCGCGGAGGCATGCGATCCCCTCCTCGAAGAGCTTGAGGCCCTTCTCGAGGCTCATGTCCCTGGACTCGAGTGCGCGAACGATCTCCTCCAGCCGAAGGACCTTCTTTTCGAAACTCATTCCTGGCCCTCCCCGGCGAGCGGTTCGGTGCGCTCCGCCTGTGCGTGGATACTCCCATCGCGGAGACGCGCCACGAATCGATCTCCCGGATCGAGAGCATCGATTGACGTCACCGGCGCCCCGTCCGTGTCGGTGAGCACGGCGTAGCCACGCGCGAGCGTCGCCAGTGGACTCAGCGCATGCAGCCGCCCGGCGATGCCCTCGAGGGCGAGGCGCCGCCGCTCGATGGGATGCGAAGCGGCTTTCGCGACGGCCGAGCCGGCGGCCGCCAACCGCTGGCGCGCGGACTCGACCTGCGCGAGTGCCGCATCGCGGAGATCCATGCCGAGTGTCCGGACGTGGCGGGCGAGGTCGGAGAGGCGCGGCACCGCCGCCTCGGCGGCCGCGGATGGTGTCGCCGCACGGACATCGGCTGCCAGGTCGCACAGTGTGACATCGACTTCGTGACCGATGGCGGCGATGACGGGAACCGGCATGCCGGCTGCCGCGCGCACGACCCGTTCATCGTTGAATGCCCAGAGATCCTCGCGGCTGCCGCCGCCGCGCCCAAGGATGACGACGTCCGCCATGCCCCATCGCGCCACGCGGTGCAACGCGGTGACGATCGATGCGGCCGCGCCATCGCCCTGGACCGCCGCGTGCGCCACCACCACGCGCGTGATCGGGCAGCGCCGGTGCACGACCGAGACCACGTCGTGCAATGCCGCGCCATCGGTGCTCGTCACAACGGCGATACAGCCCGGAAGCATCGGGAGCGGACGCTTTCGCTCCGGCGCAAAGAGACCTTCGGCTTCGAGCTTCGTCCGGATCTTCTCGAACGCCTTTCGCCAGAGCCCGTCGCCCGAGGCTTCGATGCGAAGGATGCGCAACTGCAGTTCACCGCGGCCGGCGTAGACCGTGAGCTTGCCCAGCGCGGTGATCGTCATGCCCTCGTCGGGCGCGGCCAGCGCACGTCGCGCGTCGGTCGCCCACATGACACAACGGATCTGCGCACTCGCGTCCTTCAGCGTGAAGTACCAGTGTCCCTTGCGATGCTCCTTGAGCCCCACCACCTCGCCCCGGACCCAGAGTGGCTCAACGGCGCCTTCGATGATGTCCCGCGTGGCAAGCGTCAGGGTGGCGATCGAAATCGCCGATTCGGGAGAAAGGCCGGGCTCGGACGATTGCTGCACCGGACGTCGCGCACGCCCTTCCGCGCGCGGCGCCGGGGCCGGCGCGGTCTCCTCGTCGAAGAGCGCCAGGAGTTCGCTCTCCTCGCCTGGGGACAGTGTGCGAGGTCTGTGACTACGGTGCACCATCGAATTCTAACGTGGAGGCTCGCCGGCGCAGGCCCGACCCCGACGGCGCGCTACGCTCCGCTCTGGCGTGCCGCCCGGACGGTGTTCTTGAGGAGCATGGCAATCGTCATCGGACCGACGCCTCCGGGAACCGGCGTGATGTGCGAAGCCACGCGCCGCGCACTCTCGAAGTGTACGTCACCAACGAGACGATACCCTTTCGGCGACGCGGGGTCGTCGACGCGGTTGATGCCAACGTCGATCACCACGGCGCCAGGGCGGATCATATCGCCGGTGAGCATCTCGGGCCGGCCGATGGCGGCAATGACGATGTCGGCGCGCCGGGTGTGAAACGCGAGGTCTCTCGTCCGGCTGTGGCAGACGGTGATCGTGCAGTCTCCCCCCGGCCCGGACTGCACCAGCAGCGCCGCCATCGGCTTCCCGACGATGTTGCTGCGACCGACAATGACGACCTCCTTGCCGCTGGTGCTGACGCCGTAGCGGACGAGGAGTTCCTGGACGCCCGCCGGCGTGCAGGGCGCGAATCCGTCCTTCTCGCCGATGAGCAGCTTGCCGACGTTCACCGGATGAAAGCCGTCCACGTCCTTGTGGGGCGCGATCCGCCTGACGACGGTGTTCGCGTCCATGTGCTTCGGCAGCGGACTTTGCACCAGGATGCCGTGTACGGTGGGATCGGCGTTGAGCCGGTCGATCACGGTCTCGAGTTCGCTCTGAGGCGTATCGGCTGAAAGGCGGATGGTCTCGCCTTTCATGCCGGCCTCGATCGACGCCTTTTCCTTGGACTTCACGTAGCTCTGGCTGGCGGGATCCTCCCCGACGATCACGACGGTGAGACCAGGTGTGATGCCCTTTGTCTTCAACTCCGCAGTTTCCCGTGCGACATCTGCCCGCACGGCCTTTGCGATGGCGACGCCGTCGATGAGAATCGCTCCAGAATGGAGTTGCGTATCCTCTGAGCTCTGAGCTCTGACCTCTGTGTTCATCGTCTCACCTGGCAAAGTCCACCGCCCTCGTTTCACGGATGACCACCACCTTGATCTGACCGGGGTACTGCAACTCCGACTCGATACGGCGCGCAATTTCGTCGGAGAGCGACGTCATGCGCGCGTCGTCCACGTCCTCGGGCGTCACGAGCACGCGGACTTCCCGGCCCGCCTGGATGGCATACACCTTGTCCACGCCTCGATAACTCGACGCGATTTTCTCGATCCCTTCGAGCCGTTTCACGTACGTCTCGAATGCCTCGCGACGGGCGCCCGGCCGCGACCCCGATATGGCATCGGCGGCCTGCACCAGCACCGAAATCTCGCTCTCGTGCGGCACATCGTCGTGGTGTGCGGCGATGCAGTTCACCACCATCGGATTCTCGCCGTACTTCGTCGCCACCTCGACGCCCAGCTGCACATGCGTCCCTTCGTGCTCGTGCGTCAGGACCTTGCCGATATCGTGGAGGAGCGCCCCGCGCTTGGCCATGGTCACGTCGAGTCCCAGCTCGGCCGCCATGATGCCCGCCAGGTGCGCCACTTCCTTGGAATGGTCGAGGATGTTCTGGCCGTAGCTCGTCCGGTACTTCATCCGGCCGATGAGCTTGATCATCTCGGGATGCAGCCCATGAATGCCGGTCTCGTAGGCCGCGCGTTCGCCCAGCTCGATGATCTGCGTCTCGACTTCCTTCCGTGACTTGGCGACCACTTCCTCGATCCGTCCTGGATGAATGCGGCCGTCGGCGACGAGCTTCTCGAGCGCCAGTCGGGCGATCTCGCGCCGGACCGGGTCGAAGCAGGAGACGACCACCGTGTCGGGTGTGTCGTCGATCACCACGTCAACGCCCGTGGCCAGTTCGAAGGCGCGGATATTCCGCCCTTCGCGCCCGATGATGCGCCCCTTCATTTCGTCGCTCGGCAGTGCCACGGCGGACACAGAGATTTCCGACGTGTGTTCCGAGGCAATGCGCTGCACCGCCAGCGCGACGATCTTCTTCGCCTCGCGCTCGGCGTCCCGCTTGGCACTCTCGCGAATTTCGCGAAGGCGGTTCGCGGCATCAGCCTCCGCCTGAGCCTCCATCCGCTGGATCAGCTCTGCTTTGGCCTGCTCCTGCGAAAGTCCGGCGAGCGCCTCGAGGCGCCGTCGCTCGTCGGCGGCCAGGCGCTCCAGTTCCTGCTCGCGCTCCCCAACGAACTTCTCTCGCCGCCCCAGTTCTGAGGCTCGTTTCCCCAGCTCGCGGTCGCGCCCTTCGACCAGTTCCAGTTTCTTCTCGAGCTGACTCTCCTGTTCATCCAGCCGGCGCTCTTCCCGTTCGATTTCCTCGCGCCGGTGGCGCGCCTCGGCTTCCCAGGATTCGCGAAGCTTGATCTGCTCTTCCTTGCCGGTAATGATGGCTGCCTTGCGAGTCGACTCGGCTTCACGCTCGGCCTCACTCACAATTCGTCTGGCCGTTTCTTCAGCCGTTGCCTTAGCGGCGGCCTGACGTTCGATCTCACCGGATCGACCCTTCCGCGCTCCCAAAAAGAAAAAAGCCGCGGAGGCGAGCAGGACGGCCACGCCAGACGCAGCGAGATAGATCGGGTCCATATCTATGCTCCAACGCAGCGCACGCGCCGCGAACGAGGAAGAACTACGGCGGGCTGGCCGTCAGCGTGCTTGCAGCGGACCGGGCGGGCGCCGACGCAGGGCGTGAACCGGGTCGCGCTAAATCAAGCGGCTGCTTGGACCTGCGCCGCTACGCAGAACGAGTTTCGAAGCTACGTCCGGAAAGTGGAAAAGGCAATCTGGCCCCGCTCGCTTCGGCGATCCGTCTTCCGGACCCCGCTATATTCTCCGCCGACCAGACTGGAGGTTCAGAATGTCTACGCCAACACGCCGCAAGTTCATCACGTCGGTGAGCGCCCTGGCAGGCGCCTCGCTGCTGCCGGATATCGCTCGAGCCGAGCAGAGTCCCCAGGGCTGGGACCTTTCGTTCCTCGACCGCATGACCGGGAAACACAAGCAGGTGTTTGACCTCATGGACCTGGAAATTGGGCTCGTCGTCGTCAAGAACTGGTATGAGGCTCACGAGGCGGTTTTCGGGCTCAAGCATCCGGACGTGAACGCGATCGTGGGCATTGCCGGGAAGGGATTCCCGGTGAACGCGGGCGATTCGCTCTACCAGAAGTTCCCGATCGGCGAACTGTGGAAGGTCAACGACCCGGCCACCGGAAAGCCGGCACTTCGCAACCCGTTTCTCGCGGGTGACGGGCCCGGGATGCAGGCCGGTGCCGGTGTTCGCCCGTTACAGGCTCGCGGGGCGCTTTTCTGGATGTGCAACTTTGCACTGAGGGCGGTTTCCGCCCGAATCGCAAACGCCACCAAACAGCCGCCGCAGGAGATCTACGAGACCGTGCGGGCAGGCCTCAATCCCGGGGTCGTCGTAGTGCCGGCTCACACGATGGTCCTGGGCCTCGCGCAGGAGAAGGGATTCACGTACGAGGTGGTCTGATCAGGCGACGAGGGAGAAGGGGTGAAATTACCAGGGCCCCCCGGCGCCATGCGCCGGGGGGCCCTCGGGACTCCAACCGTGGAAAGTCCTAGTTCTTCGTCATCTTGAGGCCGGACACGTGTGCGTCGGTGTTGTGGCCAAACCGGATGCCGTAGATGCCGTCCGTTGACTTCAGTTTGCCCGCAGCGACGAGGTCCGACTTTGCGTACGTGCCGGCAACCTTGTCGTTGATAATGCACTCGACTTTGTCGTCGGACACCTTGATCGCGATCTTCTGCGTGACTGGCTGACCCTTGGCGGCAGCCTTGTTGACCGCTTCATGCGCCTGGCCCTGGCGGCCGCCATTCATCTGGAACGCCGCTGGTCCGAAGCCACGCACGATGAAGTTTCCATTGCCGTAGGCGGCACAGTAGAGGTACGACTGTTCGTCGGTACCCATGTTGTTGCCGGCGATCACGATTCCGTACGGATGCGGGTGATCGTTCAGCCCCATGAACTCACGCTCGGCGAATGTGGCCTCGACGGTGTAGTTGCCTGACGCGGTATTCGCCGGGTTCCAGTACACAACAGCGGGACCGGTCGTGACATGAAGGCCGGCTCCCATGGTCACGAGCTTCGAGTCCTCGAGCTTCGCGCCATTCTGCGCCTCCCTGGCGTCGATCTTCCCCATCCATCCCGGGGCCGAGATGCCGCCACCAGCGACCGGGCGGGATGCATCCGCCTGTGCGGAGCTGATGGCCGGGACGACAAGCGCGGCGAAAACGACCGCGATTCCATGACTGCAACGCATGATCAATCCTCTCGTCGATAAGGGTTGGACCCGCCAAGTATACGTAGCTCGGGCGAAAACGGTTACCCCGGAACCAGCTGACTCATCCGCAGATATCACGGTTCGTCACGGGGTTCAGCATTCGCCCTGGTGGCATGGAGCACTTCCGGTGGTGGGACACGGCCGGTCAACTTCGAGTTGCATTTCAACGGGAGCGTAATGGGCCGAGCGGTCGGTGGACTCTTCGCGGGATTGGTAGCGGCTGCTGTGCTGGTCCTGGCGATCGAGACGGCTGGCCTGCCGCTCTTTCCTCCACCAGCGGGCATGGATCCGCTGGATCCAGCCTCGATCCGTGAGCACCTGGCTGAGATCCATCCCGCGTCTTTCATCCTTGTCCTGGTGGCATGGTCGGCGGG
>DAIUET010000164.1:0-7383 GCA_036845045.1 Gemmatimonadaceae bacterium
ACGCCGTACCGTCCTTCTTCGTATCGGCCGGGGCGAGGTTGACCGTCACCCGTCAGGGCGGAACCTGGAAGCCGGAATTCGTCAGTGCGGCGGAGACGCGCTCCCGACTCTCGCGCACCGCCCCCGCGGGAAGGCCGACGATGGTCCACTGCGGCAATCCCGCGGCGACGTCCACTTCGACGAGAACGTGATAGGCGTCAATCCCGACGACGTCTGCGCACGCGATGGCGGCGTGCTCGGCCTCTCATGGATCGCCGGCGGCGCACAGCCATCATCAATTCCACGCGCCAGCAAGCCTGGTAACGCAGCATCGGGACCGATGTGAGGCCGAGTCACGAGTCACGAGTGACGCGTCACGCGTCACCGGTTCAGGCAGCGTTAGCCGATCGCAGCAGGCCGACATCGGAGTCGAGCAGTTCCTCCATGTCAGCGGGGATCACCGGCCGACTGAAGAGAAAGCCCTGCACCGCGTCGCAGCCAAGCAACGCCAGTTCGTCGAACTGCTCCCGCTGCTCCACGCCTTCCGCGATGGTCCGCAGCCCGAGCGTTTCGGCGAGGGAAATGATCGTGCGCACGAACGCCGCATCGTGATCGCCTCGCAGCAGACCCTCCGTGAACGAGCGATCGATCTTGAGGATGTCGACGGGGAAGCGTTGCAGGTACGACAGCGACGAGTACCCCGTACCGAAGTCGTCAATCGCCAGCCGGACACCAAGTCCCTTGAGCTCGCGGAGCCGGGCGAGCGTCGCTTCGGTCTCCTGCATGATGACGGTCTCCGTGATCTCCAGGACGAGGCACGCCGGATGGAGGCCCGATGCCTGCAGCGACCGTCCCACCGCCGCCGGCAATCCGGGATCCGGGAGCTGCCGGCCCGAAATGTTCACCGTCACCGTCAGCGGCCGGCCGGGCCGGGCGGCGTTCCAGGCGGCCGCGCGGTGGCAGGCCTCGTCCAGCACGCGAGCGCCTAACGGGATGATCATACCGCTTTCCTCGGCGACCGGGATGAACGCCGAGGGCGGCACCGGGCCGCGCTCCGCGTGCGACCAGCGCAGCAGCGCCTCGGCGCCGCTGATCCGTCCCGTGGTGACATCGACGATCGGCTGGTACACGAGCCCCAGTTCGCCGCCCTCGATGGCGCGCCGCAAGTCCGCCTCCAGCGAAACCCGTTCGACGATGGCCACATGCATCCGCGGGTCGTAGTGCACCCACGCGCCGCGCGCCTTCGCCTTCGCGGCGTACATCGCCACGTCCGCGTCGCGGAGCAGCTCGCCCGACGTTTCCGCGCCCCGCCAGGTCGCGATCCCGACGCTCGCCGATACCACCACCTCGCGTCCGGGCTCGGTCTCCACCGGGTGCCCCAGCGCCCGCGTGATGCGTTGCGCAACCACCTCGATCCCTTCGTGCCCGTTCGGACTGTCGAGGAGCACCGCGAACTCGTCCCCGCCCAGACGTGCCACCGTATCGCACCCGCGCGTTGCGTTGAGGAGCCGGTCCGCCACCACGCCAAGGAGCCGGTCGCCCGCCGCGTGCCCCTGGGTGTCATTCACCACCTTGAAGTTGTCCAGATCGAGGAACAGCACCGAGAGGCGCTCGTGGTCGCGCGCCACCCGCCCCATCGCGTGCTCGAGCCGGTCGAGGAACAGCGTACGGTTCGCCAGGCCAGTGAGTGGATCGTGGAAGGCCTGATGCAGCAGCTGCGCCTCCAGGGCCTTCCGTCCGGTGATGTCCTGCACCATCGCGATCAACCGGAACTCGGTTCGTTCCTCCGCTCTGGATAGCGTGACCGCACCCCAGCCGACGCGGCCGTCCCCCCGAACGAAGCGCAATTCGGCACTCGCATTATCACGCTGTCCCGACCCCACGTCTCGGAGAAGCTCCGTGGTCAGGTCGGCATGCTCCGGCGGCGTGAAGTCGGCGAGGCGCCGATGCTCCAGGTCGATTCGACGCGCTCCCAGGAATTGCTCGAAGGCCGCATTCGTGTCGCGAATCGTGGCGTCGGCACCAAGGACGACAATGCCCGTCGCTGAATGCTCGAACACGGCGCGGAATCGCTCAGCGGCGGACCGCGACGCCTCGATGGCGCGGCGTAATGTGCGCTCGTTCCAGGCAGAGGCGTAAGTGACGACGACTCCGCCAACGAGGAGCAGCAACACCTTGGCCATTTCATCGAGCCATGATGTGCCACCGGCGCTGACCGACTGGAGAGGAGACGGCAGCAGCGCGACGCGCGAGGTGAGGAGGAAGAACAGCGCGACCACTGCATACTGGACAGCCACCGTCGCCGAGGCCATCGCCGCCCGGCGCGGCGAGCCCGTAAACGGACGGGCGGCCAGGATGATGAAGTACACGGTCCAGATCGGAGACTTCACCGCGAGATCGGGCAGCCCCTCAAGTCCGTAGCCAAAGAGCAACATGGAGACGGCGGAGATGTCGACGTACGTGTTGACCGCGGACAAGCGGGACCACGGGCGCTGCCGCAGATGAAACCGCAGATGCTGGAAGGTCGCCCAGCTGAGCATCGGCGTGAGCACGGCGATGTTGACCAGGTTCAACTCGCGGGTCAGCGCCGGAGCCCAGAGCGCGGCAACGATGGCCAGCACCAGGAGGACGCCCAGGCGCACAACGTTCACGATGCGTTCGGCGGCGATGTACTGCGCCTCGAGCACCGTCAGGGTGGCGGATTCGAACCGGGATTGCCCCGGAAGGGTGGGCTGTCGCATTCGGAGGGGCCTGAATGGGGACGGACCCGCGCCCCGTGCGTCACATTCGACGGCTGGTCCGGGGTGACGGTCGCCCGGAGGCAGCGGACCAGCCCTGCCCTCTACCGTCTGATTTCAGCCCTCCACCCGTTTTTCCATGACTTTCGCCGCTCGCGCCGGCCTCCTACGGGTTCCTCGCCGGCACCGCCGCTTTCAGCGCTTCCTCCCGCGGGTTCTCCGGCTCCGGCGTGAAGTCCTCGCCCGGATTGATGAACCGGTCGTGCTCGAGACCGTACTGCCGGTCGTACAGCTCGCGATACCGCCCGCCTAACGCCATGAGCTGTCCGTGCGTGCCGCGTTCAACGATCCGCCCCTCCTCCATCACCAGGATCTGGTCGGCGCTCACGATGGTGGAAAGCCGGTGGGCGATGACGAACGTCGTGCGCCCGGTACGCAGCGACCGCAACCCGTCCCGGATCATCGCCTCGCTCTCGCTGTCGAGGCTCGACGTCGCTTCGTCGAGGATGAGGATCCGCGGGTCAGCCAGGATGGCCCGTGCGATCGCCACGCGTTGGCGCTGCCCGCCGGAGAGCTTGACCCCGCGCTCGCCGACGATGGTGTCGTACTGCTTCTCCCACTTCTCCACGAATTCGTCCACGTGCGCGATCCGGGCCGCGCGGCGGACGTCTTCGTCCGTCGCGTCCGGTTGCGCATAGGCGATGTTCTCGCGGATCGTGCCGTCGAACAGGAAGTTGTCCTGCATGACAGCGCCGAGGTGCCCCCGATAATCGGCCAGGCGGATGGTGGTCAGGTCCACCCCGTCAATCAGCACCCGGCCGGCCTTGGGCCGATGGAATGCCATGACCAGCCCGATTACGGTGCTCTTCCCCGCTCCGCTCGAGCCCACCAGTGCAGTGGTCGATCCCGGGGGCGACTGGAACGACACGTTGCGCAGGACGGGAACGTCGGGCACGTACTCGAACGAGACGTCTTCGAAGACGATATCGCCCCGGACCTCGGTGAGGGTCGCCCGCCCCGCGTCGTCCGCGTCCTCACGCGCCACGTCCCGCAGTTCGCGGATGCGATCGAGCCCCGCGAACGCTTCGGTGATCTGCGTGCCGATCGACGCGATGCCCACCAGCGGCGCCGCCACCATGCCAATGAACAGGACGTAGGTGATCAGGTCACCCATCGTCATCTCACCGGCGAGATAGGAGCGCCCGCCCATGACCATGATCAGTACGCCGATCATGCCGACGATGAGGTGCGCCCCCGAACCGACTGCCGACGTGCCAGTGATCGTCCGTCTCACGTTCTGGAACAACCGCTCGGCGCCTGACGTGAACGTCGCGTCCTCGCGCTCCTCGGCCGTGTAGACCTTGACGATTCGTACGCCGCCGAGTGACTCACCGAGCCTTCCGGTGACCTCGGCGTTGATGACGCTCCGCTCCCGGAAGATCGGCCGGAGCTTCTTGAATGCGATCGCCATCATGCTGCCGAACGCGGCCAGCATGACCACGGTGAAAACCGTGAGGCCCCAGTTGAGATACAGCAGGACACCCATCGCCAGCACCGCCGAGAAGAGCCCACCGACGAGCTGCACGATCCCGGTGCCGACGAGATTTCGTATCCCTTCGGCATCCGTCATGATGCGCGAGATGAGCTGCCCGGTCTTGGCCGAGTCGAAGTACGAGACCGGCAGGCGGAGCACATGGTGCTCGACCTCGATGCGCATGTTCGTGATCGCCCGCTGGGCGGTGATGCTCACGACCTGCGACAGGCTGAAGGACGTGATCGCCTGGATGATCGTGGCAGCCCCCGCCAGCAGGGCGATGGGCAGCAGGAGCTGGGTCTGGCGGCCCCCGAGCACGTCGTCGATGACGTACTTGGTACTGAACGGGAGGACCATCGAGGCCACACGGCTGATCAGCATCAGGACGAGGCCAATCGACAGTGAGCGACGGTGGTGCCACATCAGCGCCCGGGCCTCGGCCCAGGCGCGCTTCATGTCGGTCTTGCGGGGCTTCTTGTCAGGGTCCATCTGGGCACGCTGAGTGGACCTTGAACCTATCCGCTCGCTCCGATCCCCGCCGCCCGGCAACCGGGGAGAAACCCCCAGGCGGGGGCTCACGTAAGGTCTCCGTCGACACCCCAACCGGGAGCACGCCGCATGTGGAGCCTGATCACGTCACTGCTCGCCAAATGGGCGCTGTTCAAGCTCCTGCTCAAGACCCTCGGGTCGCTGGGGTGGCTGCTGCCGGTAGCATTCATCCTGAAGCTCGTCGGCATGCCGGTGCTGGTCGTGCTCGCGATCCTCGCGCTGCCCGTATTCATCGTTCTCGCGATAGTGGGGCTACCCATCATGTTCGTCATCGTGGCCGGCATCATGTTGCTGGTCGGGTTCTTCTTCCTGCTCTCGATCGGCATCCTCGCCCTCAAGATCGTCATTCCCATCCTTCTGGTGTATTGGCTCTTCCGGTGGTGGTTCCGTAACGGCAAGAAGAGCTCGATCGACCCGACGCTGGATTGAGCGTCGTCAGGAGCGGGTCAGCCGGCAACGGTGTGACCCGCTTTCTGCAGCGCCGAGATGGCGCTCGCGGTCATCGCCTCCGGCACGAGCAGGTAGTCGGTGTCGAAGGTGGACACGACGAAAATCGGTACGCCGGCGCCGGCCAGCGGCGTCGCGAGCGAGGCCAGGACGCCGGTCGTCTCGAACGGAATGGGTCCTGCCACCCGCATGGCCCGCAATCCGCGTTCCGCCCTAACGCCGTCCGGAACGCGCTCCGCGTCGCAGACCACGGAGGTTTCGTCCGGAGTTCTCGTCACGGATAGAAATCCAGAGGCAGCCGCCCACCAGGGTAGCCCGGCGTTCGCGGGAAGGCGCGCCACGGCCAGCGTGGATTTCACCAGGTGCAGTGCAAGCGACATCCGCATGAGGGTTGGTGTTCGCCGATAGAGAACCGGGGCACGGCGCAGTAAGATCCGTGCGCGGTTCAGCGGCCATGACTTCCAACCAGTACTGAAGCGACCAGCGCGTGTTCGTCCCGAAGCTCGTCACGACCCTCAAGGACTATAACAGGCAGCAATTCTCGGCCGACCTCACGGCCGGTGTGATCGTCGGGATCGTGGCCTTGCCGCTCGCCATCGCGTTTGCGATCGCCAGCGGGGTATCGCCGGAACGGGGCCTCATCACCGCCATCGTCGCCGGTTTCATCATCAGTGCGCTTGGCGGGTCGCGCGTCCAGATCGGCGGACCGACCGGGGCGTTTGTCGTGATCGTGTACGGCATCGTGCAGAAGTACGGGCTCGAGGGGCTCACGGTCGCGACGCTCATGGCCGGCGTGATGCTGCTCGCCATGGGGTTCGCCAAGCTCGGCTCGGTCATCAAGTTCGTGCCGACGCCGCTCGTGACCGGTTTTACCAGCGGAATCGCGGTCATCATCTTCTCGAGCCAGGTGAAGGACTTCCTCGGCCTGGGGATGGGCGAGGTGCCGGCGAACTTCCTCGAGAAGATCGCCGCCTACTCCCAGAACATCCGTGCGATCAACATCGAGGCGGTGGGGGTCGCGGTCCTGGCCGTGGCCATCATCCTCGTGTGGCCGCGCGTGAGCCGCAGAATTCCCGGTCCATTCGTGGCGCTCGTGGCGACAACGGTACTGGTGAGCCTTGCGGGGCTCGACGTGGAGACCGTCGGATCGCGCTTCGGTGTCCTGAACGCGACGATCCCCACACCTGTCATGCCGCGCCTCACCATCGAGGAGCTGACCGGACTGGTGGCGCCCGCGTTCAGTATCGCGTTGCTCGGCGCCGTCGAATCGCTGCTTTCGGCGGTCGTTGCCGATGGCATGATCGGATCGCGCCATCGCGCGAACATGGAGCTCGTGGCGCAGGGCGTCGCGAACGTCGTCAGCCCGCTCTTCGGGGGAATCCCGGCCACCGGCGCCATCGCGCGGACCGCAACGAACGTGCGCAATGGCGGTCGCACGCCGGTGGCCGGGATCATCCATGCCATCACCCTCCTGCTGATCACGCTCTTCTTCGGGCGGTTGGCGGGGATGATTCCGCTGGCCACGCTGGCCGCAATCCTCGTCGTCGTGGCGTACCACATGAGCGAATGGCGGACCTTCCGCGAGGAGCTGCGTGCGCCAAAGAGCGACGTGGCCGTGTTGCTGGTGACGTTCTTCCTGACCGTCGTGGTCGACCTCACCGTGGCGATCGAAATCGGCATGGTGCTCTCGGCGTTCCTGTTCATGCATCGCATGTCCGAGGTGACCGCGGTCAACGCCGTCACGCGACAGCTGGCCCGGGAGAATCGCGAGCAGGCTGACGTGCCCCTGGCGCAGCTCACGCCACGATCGGTGCCCAGCGGCGTCGAGGTGTTCGAGATCAGCGGTGCCTTCTTCTTTGGCGCCGCCGAGGCATTCAAGGAAACGCTCACCCAGGTCGGGCAGAAGCCGAAGGTCCTGATCATCCGCATGCGGGATGTCTCGCTGCTCGACTCCACTGGTTTGCGGGCGTTGCGGGATGTGGTACGCCGGAGCCAATCGGAACGGACGCTGGTGCTCATCGCCGAGATCCACACGCAGCCGCTGGCCGCGTTGGAACGCTCACCTGTGTACGACGATCTCGGCCCGGGACAGATCTACATGACGCTCGAGGACGCGCTGGACCGGGCGCGCGAGCA
>DAIUET010000165.1:0-7379 GCA_036845045.1 Gemmatimonadaceae bacterium
CCGGCGCCGGCCACCCGCTCACACTCATCGAACCCGCCGGCATTCGCCGCCGCGGCAGAGTCGAGTTTGGGATCGAGCGCTACAGCGTGCCCCGCTGGATGCGAGAGATCGACCGGTCCGACGTGGTTCTCCTGCTCATCGACGCGACCGAGAAACTGCACAACCAGGACCTGAAGATCGCCGCCCTGGCCTGGGAGGCGGGGCGCGGCCTGATCGTGATCGTCAACAAGTGGGACCTGTTCGAGAAGGACGAGAAGAGCGCGTCGCGCTTCGAGAAGGAGTGCCGCGAGAAGGCGCCCTATCTCGCCTTCGTGCCGTTCCTGTTCGCGTCGGCAAAGACCGGGCTCCGCGTGAACCGCGTCCTCGACCTCATCCTCGAGGTGGCCGCGGAACGGACGAAACGCATCACGACGTCCGAGGTGAACACGCGGCTGGGTGAACTCGTCGCGCGGCTGCAGCCGCCCCAGGCCTCGGGGCGCGAGGTCCGACTCATGTACGCGACGCAGGTCGACGTGGCGCCACCGACCTTCGCCGTTTTCGGGAACCATCCGGACCTGGTGCAGGAGCACTACGTCCGGTATCTGCATAACGGGTTCCGCGAGTCGTGGGGGTTCAGGGGGAACCCGGTGCGCATCCTCCTCCGGCGAAAGGCGGCATGAGGCACCCCGCGGTGGCGGTGCTCGCCGCCTGGCTGATCGGCTCGATCCCGTGGGCCTATCTCGCCGGCCGCTGGTTGCGCGGCGTCGACCTGCGGACGTACGGATCCGGAAACCTCGGCACGACGAACGTGCTGCGGCTGCTCGGCGCGCCGGCCGCCATCGTCGTATACGCGCTGGATGCAGCGAAGGGCTTTCTGCCGGTGCTGCTGTTCCCCGGTCTATTCGCGTTCGCGCCGCGCGGGGGCTGGGCCATCGCCTGCGGCCTGGCGGCCATCCTCGGCCATGTACGCCCCGTCTTCCTGCTGCTCAAGGGGGGAGGGAAGGGCGTCGCCACCGCGTCCGGTGTGTTCTTCGCGCTCACACCGCTCGCCACCGCGGCGTCGCTGTCCGGGTTTCTCCTGCTCCTGGTGACGACGCGAACGATGTCGATCGCCTCCCTGACGGGCGCTGCCATCCTGCCGCTGGGGGTCGCGCTCACCCATGGCTGGCGGAGCCTGGTGTTCGGCGTCTCGTTAGGTGTCGCCCTCTTCGTGTACTGGACGCACCGCGCCAACATCGGGCGGTTGCGGCGGGGGGAAGAGCCGAAGCTGACGCTCCGCCGTGTACCGTCCGACGGGACTGCCGCCCGCGAGGACCGCGCCGCGTCCACGGACCGGCTGTCACCGCAGGGGCGCGCCTGATGCGGTGTGCGGTGGTCGGCGGTGGAGCCTGGGGCACGGCCCTGTCGGATCTGCTGGCACGGGCCGGCCACGACGTGACGCTCTGGGCGCGCGAGCCGGATGTGGTCGAGCATATCAACACGTCCCACGCGAACCCGCGGTTCCTGGCCGGCGTTGTCCTCGACCGCAGTGTTCGCGCGTCGGGAGACCTGTGCGGCGCGATGCGTGGCGCCGAACTCGTCGTGCATGCGACGCCCTCGCATGTCCTGCGTGACGTCGTGCGGTCGGCGGCGCCGGGCATCGGGGCCGATGCCATTCAGGCCATCGCGACCAAGGGAATCGAGCCGGAATCGCTCATGCTGATGGGCGAAGTCGTGTCGGCCGAGATCCCTGGCCGGCCCATTGTGGCCGTGTCAGGGCCCAGCTTCGCGATCGAGGTCGCCCGCCGGCAACCGACCGCGGTGGTGGCCGCCAGCGACGACGGCGAGGCCTCGGCCACGGTGCAGCGCGCGTTCAGCACCAGCGCCTTCCGCGTGTACACGAGCGATGACGTGCGAGGCGTGGAGGTGGCGGGGGCCGTCAAGAACGTGATGGCGGTGGCCACGGGTATCGCCGAGGGCCTTGGACTGGGCCTCAACTCGCGGGCAGCGCTGATCACGCGCGGCCTCGCCGAGACGACCCGGCTGGGCGTCGCGTTAGGCGCGCGACAGGAGACGTTCGCGGGGCTGGCGGGCCTGGGAGACCTGGTGCTCACCTGCACCGGCGCCCTGAGCCGCAACCGGTCGGTCGGGGTCGAGGTCGGGAAGGGCCGCCCGCTGGACGACATCCTCACCGGGACGGAAACGGTCGCCGAGGGGGTGAGGAACGCGCGCAGTACCGTGGCCCTGGCCGCCCGCCTGGCGGTGACGATGCCGATCGCCGAGGCGGTGCATCGCGTGCTGTTCGAGTCGCAACCACCCGGCGAGGCCATCGCCGAATTGATGCAACGGGAACTCAGAGCGGAGCGGGACGGATGACGGAGAAGGCGATCCAGGAGTTCTTCTCGATTGGCGAGGTCTGCGAGCTGACAGGCCTCAAGCAGCACGTGCTGCGGTACTGGGAGAGTCAGTTCCGGTTCCTCAACCCGGCCAAGAACCGATCCGGCAATCGCGTCTACCAGCGCAAGGAGATCGAGCTGATCCAGTACGTGAAGCACCTGCTGTACACCGAGAAGTACACTATCGAAGGAGCACGACAGAAGATCGACGAACATCGCAAGGATGGCGCGCTGCGGGCGGAGGCCCGTGGTGCCCTGGGCGCGGAGACCCTCGCCGGCGTGGAGCGTCAGGTGGAGGAGCTCATGGCGGTGCTCGACCGCTCGAAGCCGGTGCCGGAGACAGGCGGCGAGGCCGGGGAACGAACGTAAGTGCGGATCCTGTGCACCAATGACGACGGCATCCTGGCGTACGGGCTGGAATGCCTGGTACGCGCCGCCCGTGAGATCGGCGACGTCACGGTCGTCGCGCCCGACCGGGAGCAGAGCGCAACCAGCCACTCCCTGACGCTGCACCACCCGCTCCGGCCCGTCGAGCGCGGTCCCCAGCGCTTTCAGGTGGACGGCACGCCCACGGACTGCGTGATGCTCGCCGTCGAGGCACTGATGCCCGAGCGTCCGGACTTCGTCCTGAGCGGCATCAACCACGGCCAGAACATGGGCGAGGACGTGCTGTATTCCGGCACCGTCGCCGCCGCCATGGAGGGATTGGCGTTAGGCATCCCCTCGATCGCCATCTCCTTCGCCGGCGGCGACCTGCGCGCGGACGTCTCGCGACTCGACGAGCAGGTGGCCGTGCTCGTCCCGCTGCTGCGGCGCCTGACGAGCCTCACGCCATTCCCGGCCGACACCCTCCTGAACATCAACCTGCCACCGGTGCCGCCGGCCGAGCAGCGTGGAGTGCGCCTGACGAGGCTGGGCCGTCGCGTCTACTCGAACTCCATCCAGCCGATGCGGGATCCCTGGGGGCGCGAGATCTACTGGATCGGGGGCGGGGAGATCTCCTGGCAGGGAAGCGACGACTCCGATTTCCAGGCGATCAGGGACTCGTGCGTGTCGGTGACCCCACTCCATCTCGACCTCACCCACCGGGACATGCTGGATACCAGGGAGCGCTGGTGGCAGGACCTCTGATCCCCGAGTTCCGCGGTGCGCGCCGCCGGCTGGTGGAGACCCTCCAGGACAACGGCATTACGGACCTCGCCGTCCTGCACGCTTTCGAGCAGACGCCGCGGCACCTCTTCGTGCCGAGTGGTGTCCGCCACCGCGCCTACGAGGACAGCGCGCTGCCGATCGGGAGCGGACAGACGATTTCGCAGCCCTCCGTGCACGCGCGGTACCTGCAGCTCCTCCAGCTCACCGGGAAGGAGACAGTCCTGGAGATCGGCACCGGATCCGGTTACCAGACCGTGCTCCTCAGCCACCTCGCGGCGCGCGTGTTCTCGATCGAGCGCGTGCCCGAACTGCTGGAGCGCGCACGGGAAGTCATCGCGGCCTGCGATGTGCGAAACGTGTCACTGATGCTTGGTGACGGGACGCTCGGCTGGCGCGAACACGCACCGTACGATGCCATTCTCGTCAGCGCCGCCGCCCCGGAGGTCCCGGGTCCGCTGCTCGACCAGCTGGCCGACGGGGGGCGCCTGATTGCGCCACTGGGAAGCATGGAAGAGCAGATGCTGGTCATGGTGACGAGAACGGGCGACCGGCTGGAGCGACGTGACATCGCGCCCGTCAGGTTCGTCCCGCTGTGGGGGACCCACGGGTGGTCGGGCTGAGCCTGCGACAGCCTGTCAACGGTCCCGTTGCCCGGAGACCAGCACATGGTGGACAGATCGGAGAACGACGGCCCCCGGAGACCGGGCCCGCGGCCATTTGTCAGTGGCCGGCCATTGCAGCGTGAGGCGCCTCGTACCTTTTCACACGCGCCAGCGCGTCCATTCTCGTTCAGTGGCGCTCGCAGGCGGGATACGAGCGTGACCAGCACCAGTTCGATGTCCGTTGCCAGGTCCCAGACGTCGCCGACCCCACTCTGGACCGTGGCGGTCTACGAGCCGGGGCTGGAGCATGTGGCGCATGACGAGGAGTTTCAGGTCCGCTCCTCCCAGTCAGAGACGGACGCGCTCGTCGATGCGAGCCTGGCACTTGCTGACGGGGTGGTGGAAGCGCAGCGACACGCATCCAGCCTGGCCGCCGCGGAAATTCTCGAGAACGTGGCGCACAGGCTGCGGCGCGGCGAGATTCTCCTCCTTCCCGGCGCATCCACGCAGACCGATGCTGCTGTTGTCTCGTCCGTGCTGGCTGCGTTGCTCGGAGGCCGCCGCTAACCAGTTTTCCGCATGCCGGTGATCCACCTCAGGGTCGTGGGGAAAGTGCAGGGGGTCGGTTTCCGGTGGTTCGTCCGCGAGAAAGCGGTACGGTTAGGCATCGCCGGGTGGGTGCGAAACACCCCATCGGGTGACGTCGAGGTTGCCGCGAGCGGCGACGATACGAAGCTCGAGCAGCTCATCGCCGCGGTCCGCCGCGGGCCGGAGGGGGCGCACGTTATTGACGTGGAGCGCATCACGCCCAGCGGCGACGCTTCGTATCCGTACCCATTCCGGATTGAGCGATGAGCGCCCCGCTGCGTGCCCTGATCCGCGACGTGCCGGACTATCCGCGACCTGGCATCGTCTTCAAGGACATCACGCCACTGCTCGGCGATGCGGATGCCTTCCACGCTGCGTGCGAAGCGATGGCAGGATCGTTCCGGAACGAGGGGATTACCCACGTGGCGGCGATAGAAAGCCGCGGGTTCCTCTTCGGCGCCCCGGTCGCCGTCGCGCTGAATGCCGCCGTGGTTCCGATCCGCAAGCGGGGCAAGCTGCCCTACGACGCCGAGTTCGAGGAGTACGAGCTCGAATACGGCACCGACGCACTCGAAATGCACGTTGACGCGTTGCCGATCGCGTCACGCGTGCTGGTCGTTGATGACGTCCTGGCCACCGGCGGGACCGCCGCGGCGGCGTGCCGCCTCATCGAGCGCCTGAAGGGAACGGTCGTGGGTTGCTCCTTCCTGATCCAACTGGCTTTCCTGTCTGGTGCGAAGAAACTCGATGGGCGAAAGGTCTGGAGCGTGATCACCTACGAGTGACTCCAGGTCGATTCCCAGCGCCTCTCGGAGCCGGTAGATTTGAGCACCGTCGTCCCTCGGCGGGCTTTGCGCGCCAATCCGTCGCAGGTGGCGCCACGCCCCTGTAGCTCAGATGGATAGAGCAGCGGTTTCCTAAACCGTTGGCCGCGTGTTCGAGTCACGCCAGGGGCATTTGACCACAGGCTGCATTTCACGAAGCCGTTCATGCGGGCGGCTGCAAACTTCTTCAGGACAGAGGCAATGGCCAAGGCGGACCCTGCAGTACCAATGGCGGAGGAGAATAAGGCCGAGTCGCTGCTCGAGTGGGTACGAGCCAATTCGAGCAGGATTTCGATCGCGGGGATCATTGTCGTTGCCGTCGCCGCCGTTGGCCTCCTGTGGCGCGCTTCCGCCGACAAGAAAGAGCTGCGCGCCAGCGAGGCCCTGGCGGCCGCCCAGAACGTCGTCCAGTCAGGGAACGCGGCACTGGCCCAGTCCGACCTTACGGCGCTCCTGCGGCGCTACGGCGGCACGTCAGCGGCCGTCCAGGCGCGTCTCCTGCTGGCGCAGGTCTACTACGGTCAGGGGAAGGTGGAAGACGGCCTCAGGGAGCTGAACGCCATCACGTCACCTGGGTTGTATGCGGCCTCCGTGCACGCCCTGAAAGCCGCCGGTCTCGAGCAGGCTGGGAAGCCCGCCGAGGCTGCAGGCGAGTACGAAAAGGCAGCCGCGGAATCCAATACCGCGTTTGCGAAGGCGAGCTACCAGAGCGACGCGGCCCGGGCTTATCTGGCCGCTGGAAATGCCGACGCTGCTAAACGGCTCTGGGAGGCGATGGCCGCCGATGATACCAATCCAATGGCCGGCGAGGCCAAGGTCCGACTCGGCGAGCTCAACGCGAAGCCGATTGGCTAGTTCGAGCAGGCAAGTGGCGTCTTGATGGGTCGATGGTCGGGCCGTCATCCAACTGGCGGCCTATTCTTCTGCGCAGCCCAATTACTGCCGATAATAGATGTTATGTCAACTAACCTGGTGGACAAGTGTGGAAAACGGTGTCGCCGGCAGCTGGAGTGATGCCCTAACTATTGCCCTCTAGTCCAGTTAAGGCTCAGATGCTGGTTTCCACGTGCGGATACCGGGAGCGAGGCCTGTCGCGGCCCATCGGGCCACTTCGGCATTCGGGGCCTGCCCGAAGCCGAACGGATCGAGGGGGCGTGACAGTGTATCCAGGCAAGGCGTTACCGCCCCATTGCGTCCCGGAGCTCCCCCTGAAAGACCAGACGCCCTTCCCCGGCCAATGAAGGAGCCCCATTCCGAAAGCTCACCAGAAGGGGGGCGCCTGACCGCGTAATCAGCCTGACAGGGTCCGCCTCACCGCTCCAGGCGACGAGCATCGCCGCGGTAGCGACTGAGCCCGACCCACAGGCGAGCGTCTCTTCCTCGACGCCTCGTTCATAGGTCCGGTAGGTCCATTCCGCACCGCGCCTGGAAACAAAGTTGACGTTCGCCCCGGCCTGCAGGCTTGGAAGGTGCCTGAGGGCGCGGCCCCTAGTCGGAACGTCGACTGACTCGACGTCATGGCAGGCCACGATGAGGTGGGGAACGCCCACGCGCGCGAATCCTATCCTCGTTTCCCCGGGCTCCAGCGGCGCCTGGAACGCGTCTACCGCATCGGCCACGCCTGGCATCCCAACCTCGGGACCAGTCGGTCCAGCGCGTCCTGGAATCGGCCCTGACGATGTCCGAAAGGTGAATTCCTCGTGGGGCCGGACCACTCCCAGCTCGAGGCCGAGGGTCACTGAGCAGAGCGACGCGTTACCGCAGAACTCGGCGAGCGAGCCGTCGCGGTTGAAGTACCGGATGCTGTAGGCGTGCTCTGGGTCCCTCTCGAAGAAGACCACGCCATCGGCGCCAACACC
>DAIUET010000166.1:0-7275 GCA_036845045.1 Gemmatimonadaceae bacterium
CGGCTCCTTCAGCCACTCGGACACCTGTCCAATCGAGCCAAGTATTGTAGCCACAGCGAGATAGGCAGTCAACTGAGATGAGTCCGGCCTGACTCCGCCAAGCCCATTTCCGCGCTGGCCCTGGCTAGAGTCGCGTTTCCTGCCGCGGCCGTGGCGTCGCCGGACAGACCAGTACACTGCAGGTCGCCGATCGCACGATCTTGTCGGCCACACTCCCCATGAACATCCGCGCCATCGGAGTGCGTGCGGCCGTCCCGACGGCGATGAGATCCGCCTCCACCTCCTTTGCGATCTCCAAAACCGTGCGCGAGGCCGAGCCGGCGTGGACCACCCGGGTATCGACGACGGCGCCACCGGCCCGCAGCGGACCCGCCAGCCACTCGAGGTATCGATCGGCGGCGTGGAGCGTGCCGCTGACGTCGGGCGCCGGTACGCCCGCCATCTCGTTAGGTGGCGGACCCACGACGGGCACTATGGCCCCGATGGTCGGCGCCGGAAGCACGGCGTGCGCGAGTGTGATCCGGGCGCGCGGCATGTCAACGAACTCGAGGATCGCAGCTACGATCTGCTCGTCCTCGTCCGAGCCAGCAATGGCCGCGACCACCCGCTCGAGCGGCGCCGCGGCAGCACCATCGGAACGGACCAGCAGCACCGGCACCGTCGCGGAGCGGATCACCCGATCCGCCACGCTCCCCAGAAAGAACCGCTCCACCCCACCGCGGCCATGCGTCGTCATCACCACCAGACTGGCGCCGCCCGCCGCCACCTGGGCCACCACCTCATCAGCCACCGCCCCCTCACGGAATGCCGCGGTGACTGGGAACGCGCTGCGCGCACGCTCGGCGGCTTCGATGCGCTGGATGTAGTCCTGCAGGCTCGCCCGCAGGTCGGTGTCCAGCCGTGGGTCACGAACCGGCGCGCCGCCAACCCGGGACGGTGGAATTTCCGGTTGATGGACCGTCACGAACTCCACCCCGGCGTTCAGGCGTGCAGCGAGCAATCGCGCCGTCTCAACGGCACGTTCGGCAAACTCGGAACCATCCAGCGGCACCAGAATCTTCGACATTGCGACGACCCTCCGGCTGTGGAGACCAGGGCGGTCCAGGCGCCAATTCGCCCTGGCCCGGCACATGTCAGGCTACGGCGCTCCATCGTGCGCCGCGTCAGGCTTTCTCCCCTTCCCGCAGTGAAACTGGTGCCCGTCAGCGACGCGCGCCAAAAAAGCGCTGCAACTCCGCGCCGCACTCATCCGCCAGAACGCCGGATACCACCTCAGGTCGATGATTGAGCTGCGGATGACGAAGGAGGTCGCCCACGCTCCCCGCCATCCCCGCCTTGTCGTCCCAGGCGCCGAACGTGACGCGGTCGAGCCGGGCCAGGACGATCGCGCCGGCGCACATCGCGCACGGCTCGAGGGTCACGAACAGCTCACACCCCTCGAGCCGCCAGCTGCCTGACGAGCGGGCCGCCTCACGGATCGCCAGGATCTCCGCGTGGGCCGTGGGATCCTGGTCGCGCACGGTGCGGTTGGCTCCGCGACCGATGACCTCTCCGTTCCTGACCACCAGCGCCCCAACGGGAACGTCACCGTGCACCGCCGCGTCGATTGCGAGCCCGAGGGCCTGACTCATGTACGCACTCGCGACTCGTGCCTCGTGACTCGGCACGACCAACTCGTGATTCGCGGCTCGTGACTCGTGACTCGACTCTGCGCGATTCACGCTTGCACCGTAGCCTTCGATGCCGCAGCGCTCTCTTCCGTCTCCCGTTCCCCGCCCCCCGTCCCATTCCCGTCCGCCTTCCTGAACACGATCTCGTCGCCCTCGACTTCGGCGACGATCCGGTCGCCATCGGCGAACTTCCCCTCGAGGACCGCCAGCGCCAGCGGGTTCTGGATCTCGCGCTGAATCGCCCGCTTGAGCGGCCGGGCCCCGAAGGCCGGATCGAACCCCTCCTCCGCCAGCCGTTTCTTGGCCGCGTCCGTCACCTCCAGCGTGAGGTTCCGGTCGGCGAGCAGCTTGCGCAGCCGCTTGAGCTGCAGCTCGACGATCGAGCCGATCTGCTCGATGCCTAACGGATGGAAGATGATGATGTCGTCCACCCGGTTGAGGAACTCCGGCTTGAAGGTCTGCCGGAGTGCCTGCATCACCTGCGTCTCCACCGTCGCCCAATCGTCGCGGGCGTGCTCCAGGATCCACATGGAGCCCACGTTGGACGTCATGATGATCACGACGTTGCGGAAATCCACGGTGCGCCCCTGCGAATCGGTCAGGCGCCCGTCGTCGAGGATCTGGAGCAGGATGTTGAACACATCCGGGTGCGCCTTCTCGATCTCGTCGAACAGCACGACCTGGTACGGCCTCCGTCGCACCGCCTCGGTGAGCTGGCCGCCCTCCTCGTAGCCGACGTACCCGGGCGGCGCGCCGATCAGCCGGGCCACGGCGTGCTTCTCCATGTATTCCGACATGTCGATGCGCACCATCGCCTGCTCGTCATCGAACAGGAACTCGGCCAGCGCGCGCGCGGTCTCCGTCTTTCCCACGCCCGTCGGACCGAGGAAGATGAATGAACCGATCGGGCGATTGGGATCCTGAAGGCCGGCCCGCGAGCGACGTACCGCATTCGACACGGCCTCGACGGCCTCCCGCTGGCCGATGACGCGGCGCGCCAGTTCATCCTCGAGTTTCGCGAGGCGTTCGCGCTCACTCTCCATCATGCGCGTCACCGGGATGCCCGTCCACCGCGACACGATCTCGGCGATGTCGTCGGCGCTGACTTCCTCCTTCAGGAACCGCGCCCCGCCGCCCTGCTTCGACGCCAGGGCCTGTTCCGCCTCCTTCAACCGTCCCTCGAGCGTGGGGATCTTTCCGTACGTGATTTCGGCGGCCTTCCCCAGGTCGCCGGAACGCGTTGCCTGCTCGGCCTCGATCTTGGCCGCCTCGAGGTCGGCCTTGATCTGCCCCACCGCGCCTAACGTCTCCTTCTCGCGCTGCCACTGGGCCTTCATGGCCGACGATTTCTCCTTCTCCTCGGCCAGCTCCTTCTCGAGCGCCTGGCGACGGGCGATCGATTCCGGGTCCTTCTCCTTCTGCAGCGCCTGCCGCTCGATTTCCAGCCGCACGATGCGCCGCTCCACTTCATCGATCTCCTGCGGCATCGAGTCGATCTCGATCCGCAGGCGCGAGGCGGCTTCGTCCACCAGGTCGATCGCCTTGTCGGGCAGGAAACGGTCGCCGATGTACCGGTTCGACAGGGTGGCCGCGGCGACGATGGCGGCGTCGGTGACCCGCACCCCATGGTGCGCCTCGTACCGTTCCTTGAGACCGCGCAGGATGGCGATCGTGTTCTCGACCGTGGGCTCGCCGATGTACACCGGCTGGAAGCGCCGCTCGAGCGCCGGGTCCTTCTCGACGTACTTGCGATACTCGTCGAGCGTGGTGGCGCCGATCACGCGCAGCTCGCCGCGCGCGAGCATCGGCTTGAGCATGTTGCCGGCATCCATCGCCCCTTCCGCCTTTCCCGCACCAACTAGCGTGTGCAGCTCGTCGATGAAGACGATGAAGGCGCCCTGCGACTCGGTGATCTCCTTCAGGACGGCCTTGAGCCGCTCCTCGAACTCGCCGCGGAACTTCGCCCCGGCGATGAGGGCGCCGAGGTCGAGCTGGATGAGCCGCTTGTTCTTGAGTCCCTCGGGGACGTCGCCGTTCACGATCCGCTGGGCCAGACCCTCGGCGATGGCGGTCTTTCCCACCCCCGGTTCCCCGATCACCACGGGGTTGTTCTTCGTGCGACGGGACAGCACCTGCATGACGCGGCGGATTTCCTCGTCACGTCCGATGACCGGGTCCAGTTTCCCCTTCCGTGCCGACTCGGTCAGGTCGCGAGTGAACCGTTGGAGGGCGCGATACGCGTCCTCGGGAGTCTGGTCGGTGACCTTGTGCGTGCCACGGACCGCCTTGAGCGCTTCCATCAGCGCGCCCCGGTCGGCGCCCACCGCGCCGAGGAGTGCCCTGCTTTCCGCGCCCTTGGTGTCCGCCAGCGCGAGGAGCAGGTGCTCGGTCGAGATGTAGTCGTCGCCTAACGTCCTGGCCTCTTCCTCGGCCCGGTCGATGACCTGGTTCAACTCGCGGGACAGGCTTGGCTGTGCGCCCGATTGCTTCGGGTAGCGGCCGATGTCCCGCTCCACCCCTTCGCGGAGCTGGGGCACGTTGATGCCCAGCTTCTGGAGGATGGGAACGACGATGCTCTCCTCCTGCGACAGTAGCGCGTGGAGGAGGTGCAGGTCGTAAACGAGCGGGTTGCCGTTCTTCCGTGCGTGCCCGAGCGCGTCGTTGAGCGCTTCGGTGGACTTGACGGTCAGGCGGTCGGGATTGATCACGAAACGGGATCTGGGATGGGAGAGGGGAGATGGGAGATCACCTGCACCATCCTCGATGAACGCGGAATCTCATGGCAGGGCGGCCCCGGATCTCGAAGATGGCCCGTGTCGAAAGGCAATGACAGTACCGGGAGTGTCCGCCGTAATGACCGGATTCAACGTCGTAAAGGCTGACTGGTGCGTTGACATGGCAGAAGGGCCCGCCTTGCTGCAGCCGCCACCACTGAATAGGCTGCGCGTTGCTCCTCTGCCCGCTGCCCGTGCATCGCAAACTGCTCCTGGTGGTCCTGTTCTCAGCCTCATCCTGCCGCTCCGACCCGATTTTCAGGGAAATGAGCGATTCGACCTACATCCGCACCATGGTCGAATTGCGAAAGCTGCCGATCGTCACGATCGATTCCGCGACGAGGGCTCGAAAGGCGGATTCCATACTCCGCGCCTTTGGCGTAACCGCGGAGGAGCTGGAGGCCATCGCGATTCGCCTGTCGGAAGACCCGGGTCGGGCCGGCCCCATCATGCGCGCGATCGAGAATCCCACGATCAGCTCGCCGCCGTAAAGGGCCTGTTCACGCGGAGCCGCGGAGCCGCGGTTGAGGACTTGGAGAGCTACCAGACCTGACGCAGCCGACAACCATACCCGGTGGGTGCTCTTCAACGTCGGTACCGCCACCTTGGAGAGGAATTGCATCCCATCGTTCACGCCTTCCTGTCCACATCTCCGCGTCTCCGCGCCTCCGCGTGAACCAGAAGAGCGTGAACCCGACGAGAGATGGCCCGAAAAAAAGACGGCGCCGCGGTGGGCGCCGTCTGCAATTTCGAAAGAGAGTCCTATTTACGTATCGTCATCTTCCGTGTGATCGGCGATCCGTTCACTTCGAGCCGATACGCGTAAACGCCCGACGCGGCCTCCCGGTTGGTGCCGGTGACCTTGCCGTCCCAGTACGCCGTATACTCTCCACACGTCAGGAACATGTTCTCCAGCGGCTGGCCAGCAGCTGTTCCGCCCTGGAGGACGGGAACAGCTATCTGCTGCGCGAGCAGGTTGAAGATCTTGAGGCTCACGCGGTACTGCCGACTGGGGTCCACGCAATTCGGATAGCCGCCCACGGAGAACGCGATCCGCGTTTCCGGGTTGAACGGATTCGGATAATTCTGTTTGAGCTCCGAACCAGTGCGGTTATCCCTGCTGGACTGTTGTCCCTGTGCGGCGGCCGAGGACGCCGGTAACGCGAAGAGAGCAAGCACTAACAGCCCGCCTGCCCAACACTGCTTCATGTGTCTTTCTCCAAAGCTGACAAAAGAAGTGACGCGCTTCGATCTCCTGTTTCCTGGTTGTCCAACGCTGCTGGTGCGAACATAAGGAACGCGCTAGCGAAGTGTCAAGAAAGCAGTTACGCCATCGCCGGCACCCGTACACGACCCGTCACCCGGCGTTCCGTGATCCGCTTCCGGTCACAGTACTCGAGGAACGGAATGAGGTATTTGCGCGACACTCCGAGCATCTCCCGAAGCTCGGCGGGGCTGTATTCCCTGCCCTCCGTCATCCCGTCCCGCAGCCTGGTGACCAGCCGCTCGACCGCCTCTGTTGCATAAAACCTGCCGGGTTCCACGGCTATTACCGCGCCTTCGCGCTCCAGGAGTCTCAGGAGTGGCACGGGATCGCGGCCATGCAGCTCGGCCAGAGCCGGTACGTCGGGCGGTTCCGCTCCAGCGGCCCGCAGCCCGGCCACCAATCGCTCGCGGAATACCGTGTCGTCCTGGCTGACGACCGGCTTCCAGCCGGGGGCCGTGAGGACCGCACCGCGCCGCTCGATCGCGTGCTCCACGGCCAGGTCGTCGAGTGCCCGTTCGACGAGTTCCCCGGGCACGCGCAGCGCCGCCGGCACGCCGGCGGCGGGAAACCCGTCGCCCAATGGGTTCCGCCGATGCTCGTCCTGGACCAGTGCGACCAGGCCCTCCTTCACGGTGGAAAGCGCCGTGGTATGGAACACCCGCGCACCGGCGACTGCGGCTCCCGAGCGCTCCAGCAGCTCGCCGAGCGCGACCCGCGGCAAACCCAACCGCGCCGGCAGGTGGGCACGCTCCACGCCGTTTCCGCCGGCTTCCAGCAGGATTCTGCCTAACGCTTCCCCGGCGACGCTCGCGTGCCAGACGGGCGCCCGGCGGCGGGGCGGCAACGGATCCACCACGATCCCGCCTCCGATTGTCGACGGCGGCGACGCCAGTCGCAGGACAAAGCGGTCGCCGGCCCGGGCCAGTACCGGCTCCTGCAGGACGACGCGAGCCGGCTTCCGGGAACCGGGTTCCAGCGCGCCTCCAGGCGCGACGATGCGAGCTCCCACGTCGGCTGTTCCGAGGTGAAGGCGAACCCACTCCCGCGGACGTAGCGCATGGTTCGCGTCGGGGAGCAGTGACACCTCCGCGCGCATCAAGGTCGTCACCGGCCAGTGGGCATCGCCGCACATCCAGCTCCCGCGCTCAACCTCGGCGACCTCCACGCCGGTGATGGCCACCGCCGCGCGGGACCCGGGGATGGCCCGCGGTACATCCGTGCCATGAACCTGCACGCCACGCACGCGCACCGGTTTTCCCGCCGGCTGGACGATCAACGCGTCGCCGGGGGCGGCCGAGCCCTCCCAGATCGTGCCCGTCACCACGGTACCGGTGCCCCGCACCGTGAACGCACGATCGACAGGCATGCGGAACGTATCGAGCGCCTCGCGCACCGGGAGACCGGCGATCGCCCCGCCTAACGCCGTACGGAGCGCGTCGAGTCCTTCTCCTGTCGTGGCTGACACCGGGGCGATCGCGGCGTCCTCCAGCGGCGTTCCCGCCAGTACATGGGCGACGTCGGCGATCACGATGGCCAGCCATTCGTCATCGACCACGTCAAGCTT
>DAIUET010000167.1:0-5210 GCA_036845045.1 Gemmatimonadaceae bacterium
AAATTTCGTGTACCGTGTACATCAGCCCAGCGCACCCGCCGCATAACGGGCCGGGTCAGTCGCCCCTGCCTCGGCGAAGCCCTTGAGGCGGAACTGGCAGGCGTCGCAGTGACCGCACGCGGCGCCATCGGCCGTCGGGTCGTAGCAGCTGAGCGTTTCGGCGAAATCCACACCCAGGGACAGACCCAGCTCGATGATCTCGCGCTTGGTCATCCGGATCAGCGGCGCATGGATGAGCAGGCGGTTCCCACCCACGGCGGCACGCGTCGCCAGGTTCGCCATCCGTTCGAACGATTCCACGTACTCGGGCCGGCAGTCAGGATAGCCGGAGTAGTCCACCGAGTTCACACCGATGAACAGGTCGCTCGCGCCGAGCACCTCCGCCCACGCCATGGCATACGAGAGGAAGATCGTGTTCCTCCCCGGCACGTACGTCACCGGGATCTCCTTCTCATCGAGCGGCCGATCCTTGGGGATGATCCCGCCCCCCGTGAGCGCCGATCCGCCAAACGTCGTCAGGTCGATGTCGAGCACGATGTGCTTCATCGCGCCAAACCGTTCGACGGCTTTCGTGGCGGCCTGCACCTCGAGATCGTGCTGCTGGCCGTAGCGGAACGAGAGCGCGTGGACCAGGAACCCCTTGCTGACGGCCAGCGCCAGGAGGGTGGTGGAGTCCATACCGCCGCTCAGGAGGAGAACTGCGGGGCGCGGTTCTTCATTCGGATCGGACATGATCCGAAAGATGCTTCCTTCGAGACGTGAGATGGGAGATGTGAGATCCCGGGAAAAACCGCTTTCTGATCAAGGGGCTGACTCGATCGGAGTGCAGTCCATCTCACTTCTCGTGTCTCACAGCCGGGATCTAGCCTTTCAGGGCCCCCACCAGCTCACGAAGCTGCTCCGAACCGTGCATGAGCTGCGTACTGGCCGAACTCATCTGCTCGCAGGCCGCACTCTGTTCCTGCGTTGCGGCGCTCACCTGCTGCGCCGCGGCGGCGTGCCCTTCCGCCGTCCTGGCGATCGACTGGACCCCTTCGGCCGCCGTCGCGACGATGGCCGCATTCCGCTCGGCGCGCATCGCCACGTCGCCGGCCGCGGTCCGCGTGCGCTCCGCTGCCGAGGTGATGGCATCCAGCGCAGAATCGATATTGCGCGAGACATTCTCGATCTCGCTCACGTTGGCGACGCCGGCTTCCATCGCCCGCGTGGTGGACGACACGCGCGACGTCACCAGCTGCGTGAGCTGCACGACATCCTCGGCGGCGAGCTGCGCCTGTTCCGCGAGCTTGCGTACTTCGTCCGCCACGACGGCGAAGCCACGTCCCGCGTTCCCGGCGCGGGCTGCCTCGATGGCCGCGTTCAATGCCAGAAGGTCCGTCTGCTCGGCGATCCGGCTCACGGTGGCCACGAACCGGTTGATGTCCTCCGCCGTGCTGTTGAGCGCCACCACTTCTTTCGCCGCATCCTGCACCGTGGTGCGGACCGAGCTGAGGATTCCCATCGCTCGCTCGATCTCGGTCCGACGGGCCCGGGCCGATTCCCCGATCGATCCCGCGAGGTTGGTCACCTCGCCCGAGCCTGCGCGCATTTCATCGGCATTCGAGCGGATCGAACGCAAAGCCTCGTCCACTGACTTGAGCTGCCGCACCTGACTTTCGGCGCCACTGGAGACTTCCGTCATCGACGACGCCATCTGCGTGGCCGACGCCGAGATCTGCTCAGTGACGTTCGCGAGGTCCCGCGCTGAACTGGCCACGTCATCGGCCGTCGTGTTCGCGACAGCGACCACGCGTGCCAGCGAGTCGGCGGTGCCATTCATCGCCTCGGCGAGCTCGCGGAACTCGCCGGGCATATCGCCCTCGGTGCGCGCGCCGAAGTTGCCACTGCTCAGTGCTCGCGCGTGCGTCACCAGGCGCCGCATCGGCTCGGAAATCCAGTTGACCGTGCTGAAGACCACCATCAGACCCAGGACGACCGAAACAGCGATCGCCACGAGCATCCACATCGCGCGGCGCTCGACGTCGATCCGGAGGGCGCGCGAAGCCTCGCTCACCACTCGCGATTTCAGCAGCGACAACTGGTCCAGGTCGCGGGTCAGCGTGTCCACCATGCTGCGCGCCACGCTGGCGACGCGGTCGGATTCCTCGCGACGGCCGAGATCCGCCAGCCGGTGCGCCATGGCGTACTGCGTCTCGATCTCCGAGAGCGTGGCGTCGACGCTGGCGATGAGTCCGAGTTCGTCTTCGGCCTGGCCCTCGTTGAGGTACATCTCGCGCTGCACGCGATGCGCGTCGCTTGCGAAGCGGCGGAAATCCGCCTGCGACGCGGAGTCACGCGCCTGGAGGTAGCGGGCGGCGGCGGCCAGCTCCTGCGTGACATTCGCCGAGAGTCGGGTCGCCTGCTGCCCGTCTTCCCGCACTTCGGAGAGCGTCTCGCCGATGAGCGTGGACATGGTCAACATCGACGCCCGCGCCACCAGGCCGGCGGCGACGAAGAGCCCGACCAGCATCCAGAACCCCGCCAGCAAACGCTGACGGATGCTGCGGAAGCGAACGATGCGGACACTCATGGTGCCGATCCCCGCTCCACCGCGAGAGAGCCCCGCTTCACGCGGGTCATGACGATGCCGCGACCGATGACATCGCCGCTCTCGTGGAACGCGATCCGCCCCGTCACGCCATCGTGAGGCTCGTCATCGGCGAGTTTCGCGAGCCAGTCGCGGATCGCCGTTCGTGATGTCCCGGCGTGCGTAATTGCGCTGGCCATGAGCATCGTCGCGTCGTACGCGAGTGCGGCATTGCCATCCGGTTCTTCGCTGTACCGCTCGCGATAGGCGCGGACAAAAGCCTGCGCCTCGGCGCGGGGATCCTGCGCCGAGAAGGGAGCACCGACGAAAATGCCTTCGGCGATGGCCGTATCGCTTGCCAGGGGGGTCCAGCCGTCGCCGCCCATGTACGAGGCCTTGAGGGCCTGCCGCCGGGCTTCCCTGAGGAAGATGCGCCCCGAGGCGTCGGTGCCGGCGACGAACACCAGGTCAGGCGCCCGGACACGCAAGTACGAAACGTAGGGCTCGAGGCTCGTGCGGCCGTCGGACGGAATCGGATCGAGTGCCACGATTTCGCCGGTGTAGCCACGGCGGAACGATTCGGCCAGGCCGCGCCCGTACGAGTTGTTTTCGAAGAGGATCGCGACGCGCTTGAAGCCATGCGCCGTCGCGAATCGGGCCATGTCCATGCCATTCGCCGAGTCCGACGAGATCACGCGGAACGCCCAGTCGGAAATGCCACTCAGGTCGGGTGAACTTGCGGTTGTCGCGATGGCGGCGAGGCCCTGTTTGTAGACAGGCGCCGCGGCCATCATCGCCCCTGACGTAACGTGGCCGATGACTCCGACGATGTTGCGGTTGGCGTAGAATTCACCGGCGACGGCGGCGGCCCGGGACCCGATTCCCTCATCGTCGCGCTCGACGAGTCGGAGCGGCCGACCACGCACGCCGCCGCGGGCGTTGATGTGCGCGACCGCGAGGTCGATCCCCTGCTTGTTCATGCGGCCGAACGCCTCCTTCCACGGGCCGGCGACCCCGATGTAGACGGGTTCCGACGAGCGTGAGCAGGCGACAACGCCGGCGAGGGCGACAAGGAGTAGGCGGCGCATCCGTTCTAGCGGGGGAAACGTGACGAGGGCCACCGTAAAGACGCCGCCGCCGTCCCCTCGCAACCGGTGCGGAAGGGCGCATCGCGCCGGTGACTCGCCGCGTAACGTTTTGCGCTCTGCCCGGTCGTGGGGCGCTACGGCGTGTCGCGCGGGAGCCGGTTGGCGGCAGGTATGGACCAGAGACGCAGGTGCCGCCACCAGTGGTCCGACCCGCGGATGACGGGCCGCACACGGCGGTTCAGCGCCATGAAGAACCGGTTCTCGTACAGCCACACGCCGGCGGCGTCGTCGACGATCCCCTGGTACGCCGTGCGATAGTGTGCCCTGCTGCGGGCAGGATCCAGCGTCATGAGCGCGCTGTCGATGGCCGCGTCCACCATCGGATTGCTGTAGAGCTGAAGGTTGGAGGCCCGGTTGCTGACCGGCGCCGTGCGCCAGTTGTCGCGCACGGACGCCGGTGACGGATCCGTCACCCAGCTGTTGAGGAGCGCATCGAACCTGCTTTCGAACATACGTCCCTGGAACACGGTCATGTCACTCACGTCCACGTCGACGCGGATGCCGTGGGGCTTGAGTTGCGCCTGGATCAGCTCCGCGTACACGCGACGGCTGGCGCTGCTCGAGGGTGTGAGGATTCCGAACCGGAGCTGGCGCCCTCCCTTCTCCCGGACGCCATCGTCATCCTGATCCCGCCAGCCTAACGAATCGAGCAACCGGTCGGCGCCGGCGGAGTCGTAGGGTGTGATGGCCAGCGTCGTGTCGGCGGTGGCGATGATGCGCGAGAACGGTCCCGCGCCCGGCCAGGCGAGCGTATCGTAGACATTTTTTAGCAGTGCCTGGCGGTTGATCGCCATCACAATCGCCCGCCGCAGGTCGCGATCGCCGAACAGTGGGTGCGGACGCGCGGGATCCTTCGGGTCGCGGAAGTTGAAGCCCAGGTAGCCGTAGTTGGGGGTCGCATAGGGAACCGCCAGCACCGCGTCCTGCTCCGCAATCCGTTTCATGCCATCGGGCGTAACGATTTCGAAGAGGTCGATCTCCCCGGCGAGGACGTTGACCAGCGCGGCGGTGATGTCGGGATTCAGCACCCAGATCACGCGATCGAGCCGCGGCCGGCCAAGGTAGTGGGCCGTGTCGGCCTCTACCTCGACGCGCGATCTCGCTTCCCACCGCACGAACCGGAACGGTCCCGACCCGACCGGATTCCGCGCGAAAGGATGCGCGTCGAGCGTCGCGGGGTCGGCGTCGCGCAGCAGATGTTCTGGCACCGGTACCACGTTCCAGGCGACGTTGTAGAACTGCTCCGGCGACCGCCGCGCGAACCAGAAGACCGCAGTGAGGGAGTCCGGCACGGAGACGGAGTCGACGTCCGCGAGCGACGGCGCTGACCGTGCCGCGGTTCTCGGGTCCTTGAGCAGGTTGAAAGCGAGGCGCACGTCGCCGGCGCCCACCGGCCAGCCGTCGTGCCAGCGCGCCGCCGGGTGAATGCGGAACGCGATGGACAGCGAGTCGGAAGCCCACTCCCACGACCGCGCCAGTCGCGGCGTCCAGCCGGC
>DAIUET010000167.1:5310-7174 GCA_036845045.1 Gemmatimonadaceae bacterium
TCCCCAGACGAGGTCCACGGAATGGATGCCGCAGACTTCGCGATCCGGGAAGCAATCCGCAAGGATCCTCAACGCCTCCCGATCCGCGGGATCGTTGAAGGTCGGGACGATGACGACCCCGTTGGCGATGTAGAAATTGGCGTAACTGGCGGGAAGCCGCTGGCCATCCATGAACACGGGCCGCGGGAAGGGGAGCGGCACGATTCGCAGCGGCGGCGCCGCGCCGCCCTGCAGGCGGCGCAGGTTATCCATGGAGCGGCGGTGGTTCTCGTCGGCCGGGTCATGCTCCACGGCCAGCACGATGGTGTCGGCACTCACGAACCGTGCGATGTCGTCGATGTGGCCATGGGTGTCGTCGCCGACGCACCCTTCGCCGAGCCAGATCGTGTGATCGATGCCGAGCCACTGGCCGAAAACCGCTTCATAGCCCGCGCGATCGAGGCCCGGATTCCGCTCCTGCACGGGCGACAGCAGGCATTCCTCGGTCACCATGAGCAAGCCGGCCCCGTTGGCCTCGATCGCCCCGCCCTCGAGCACCACCGGCTTCCCATCGGGCCTGCGCGGCTCGAAGCGCTGATGACCGGTGATGCGCTCCACCGCCGCGCCCACGAGCCGGTCATTGCCGAAGTTGTCGTACTTGGCCCACGCATTGAACGACCAGTTGGCCAGGACGACGTCCCCGTCCGCGTTATGCACGAACGTGGGCGCGGAGTCACGCAGCCAGACGCGGTCCGTCGGCGTGACGTGCAACCGGTAGCCGTCCGGGTCGCAGTGATGCGCATCGAGCTTCGAGCGCGCGCCGTCCCGGACGTCCTCGTCGTGACAGAGGATTTCGACACGTTCATGGCGGTGGAGCACCCGCACGATCTCGGCATAGACCCAGGGAATCGCGTCGAGTTTGCCGGGCCAATCGGGCTCGTGGTGGGGCCACGCGATCCAGGTGGCGGCATGAGGGGTCCACTCCGCGGGCATCCTGAGAGACGGATGTGGGAGGTGGGATGTGGGCGGAACCGATTCACGCTGCCCGCTGCCCACCGCCCGTGGCCCGCTGCCCGATGTCAAACCAGGTACCGGCTCATGATACCGCCATACGCATCCACCCGCCGATCCCGCAGGAACGGCCAGTTGCGACGCGTCTCCTCGGCCAGCGCCGGGTCGCACTTCGCCACGATCACCGCCGGTTCCTCGCCAGCTTCCGCGATGATGCGCCCGAATGGGTCCGCGATGAACGAATGGCCGAAGAACTGGAGGCCGTTGGTGTTCGGCTCGGGCTCGAAGCCGACGCGGTTGGGCGACGCGACGAAGACGCCATTGGCGATCGCGTGCGACCGCTGGATGGTGCGCCAGGCTTCCACCTGCGCCGGACCGAACTCGTCGCGCTCGGAGGGGTGCCAGCCGATGGCCGTGGGATAGAACAGGATGTCGGCGCCCAGCAGCGAAGTGATGCGCGCGCCCTCAGGGTACCACTGGTCCCAGCAGATCAGCACCCCGATGTCCGCATAACGAGTGTGCCAGACCCGGAAGCCGTGCGAGCCGCGCCACGCCCCGTTCTGCCCGGGAGCCGTGTCGTCGGCATCGCCCGGCGCGAAGTAGTACTTCTCCTCGAACAGCGGGTCGTGCGGGATGTGCATCTTGCGATAGACACCGAGCAACGACCCGTCGGCGTCGATGATGGCCGCCGAGTTGCGGTAGAGGCCCGACGCCTGGCGCTCGTACAGCGGCACGACGATGACCACCTCGAGCTCGGCGGCCAGCGAGGAGAGCGCCTCCGTGGTGGGACCGGGAATTGGTTCGGCGATGCTGAAGTGCTCAACGCGGAGCGACTTGCAGAAGTACGGCGCGTTGAACAGCTCCTTGAGGCAGA
>DAIUET010000168.1:0-7142 GCA_036845045.1 Gemmatimonadaceae bacterium
CCGCCAACGCGCGGACAAAGTACCCGGCGAAGAGGTAGCACAGGACCACGATCGCCGCGACGTCGGCGCTCACGCGAAACAGGGAGTCACCCTGGCGGATGTCATCGACGACGGCCCAGACTGCGAGCGCGGCAATGAACAGCAGGTACAGGAAAGCCCAGAGTGGCACGAGTTCACGACGAAGGTTCCGGGAAGCCCCGAGTCCGGCGCAAGAGTTCGATGACTTCCTCGCTTCATGACGAAGGCGCTCGTGGCCGTGTTTCGGCTGCTTCACCGGACCAGGGCGCTCGAACCCGCCGCTCGTTGTCGAGCACCGGATCACGGCACTGCCCGCGTCTCCAGTGCCGAGAGGACCTCGGGGATCAAACCGCCGAAGGCGCCGTTGCTCATCACGAGGATCACGTCGTTGGCTCGTGCCTCACGAGTGATCAGCTCGACGATCTCCGCCACGGACTCGAGGCTGCTCGCGTCGATCCCCGTCGCGCGGATCGCCCCGACGATCGCCTGGACGTCGAGCTGCTCGCCGGCCGGCACCTTGTCATGGGGCTCCGGCGCCCGAATGGTGACGAGGTCCGCCCCCTCGAAGGCCAGGGCGTATTCCTGCTGGTGGATGTTGCGCCGGCTCGTGTTGGAGCGCGGCTCGAAGACGGCCCACAGCCGCCGGTCCCGGTATCGCTGCCGGATCCCGGCGATCGTCTCGCGCACGGCGGTCGGATGGTGCGCGAAGTCGTCGATCACCAGGACGCCGCCCACATATCCCCGTGGCTCCTGCCGGCGCTTGACGCCCAGGAAAGACGTGAGCCCCGCGGCAATCACGTTGGGCGTGAGGCCGAGTGACCGCGCCGCGGCCCACACCCCGGTGGCATTCTCCACGTTGTGCATTCCTGAAACGCCCATGGCGATTTCGACCGGTTCGTCGCCGGGACCTTCGATGACGAATCGCGCGCCCCCCTCCCCGAACTCCACGTCCCGAGCCCGGTAGTCGCCGCCATCACCCGCGGCATATGTGGCGATTGGCGCAGGGCTGTGTGTCCGCGCGATCTTCACCGCACGCGGATACGTCGCGCTGACACCCAACCAGCCGTCGGGAGGAAGTGTCGCGCAGAAGCGCTCGAAGGCGGATTCGTAATGCGGCAGGTCCCTGTAGATGTCCGCATGGTCGAACTCGATGCTGGTGAGCAGCGCGGTACGGGCACGGTAGTGGACGAACTTCGGTCCCTTGTCGAAGTACGCCGTGTCGTATTCGTCCCCCTCGATGACGACATGCTCCCCCGCGCCCAGCCGGAAGTTACCGGTGTAATTGAGCGTGACGCCCCCGACGATGAAGGTCGGGTCCAGGCCCGCTTCGGCGAGGACATGCGCGAGCATCGCCGACGTGGTCGTCTTCCCATGCGTTCCGGCGACGACGATGCTGTGCCGGCCCGTGCCCACGAGTGATCCGAACGCGGCCGGAAAGCTCATCTGCGGTATCCGCCGCTCGCGAACCACCGTGGCCTCCGGATTCTCGCGTCGGATGACATTCCCGATGATCACGAGGTCGGGCCGGGCGCGATCGATGTTGTCCGCGCTGTACGGCGTGAAGACCTCAATCTCCCACGACGCGAGCATATCGCTCATCGGCGGGTAGACGTTCTCGTCGCTTCCGGTGACGGTATACCTCTCGGCCTTCAACATGCCGGCGAAAGCGCCCATGCCGGTTCCCGCCACCCCCACCAGGTGGATGCGTTCGACGGTCCCCGGCGCGATGCCGGCGAGGACGTTGCCGTTGTCGTCAGGCATGGACGGACAGTCGGCCGCTCACCCGAAGAAGATGTAGGCGATGAAGATGGCGGCAATGATACCTGCGCCATCCGCGATCAACCCGCAAGCCACGGCATGGCGCGTGCGGCGAATCCCCACCGAGCCGAAATACAGGGCAAGGATGTAGAACGTCGTGTCGGTCGCGCCCTGGAAGACGCTGGAGAGGCGTCCGACGAAGGAGTCCGCCCCGTATGTGTTCATCGCGTCCACCATCATGCCGCGTGCGCCGCTGCCGCTGAGCGGCTTCATGAGCGCGGTCGGGAGCGCGGGGATGAACTCCGTGCGCAGGCCTGACGCGGTGAACAGGCGCCCGATACCGCCGACCAGAGCATCGAGCGCGCCTGACGCCCGGAACACGCCGATGGCGACCAGGATGGCGACCAGGTACGGGATGATCCGGATGGCGACGTTGAAGCCCTCTTTCGCTCCCTCGATGAACGCGTCGTAGACGTTGACGCGGCGGAGGGCGGCCATCAGGATGAATGCCGAGATGATTCCGAACAGCGTGACGTTCGCGACCAGCGTCGAGATCGTCTGGACCTGTTCCTGGGGAAGTCCCGAGAAGTACCAGAGCGTGGCGGCGATGAGGGCCGTCACGCCGAGGAGGTACCCCAGCACGACGGGGTGAAAGAGGTTGATGCGTTGCACCACCGCGACGGCAATCAGGCCGGCCAGCGTGGAGAAATAGGTGGCGAGCAGGATGGGCAGAAAGACATCCGTCGGATTCGCGGCGCCTGCCTGCGCGCGATACACCATGATGCTGATCGGAATGACCGTCAGCCCCGACGTGTTCAGCACCAGGAACATGATCTGGGCGTTGCTCGCGGTCTCCTTCTGCGGGTTCAGCTCCTGCAGCTCCTGCATCGCCTTGAGCCCGAGCGGTGTGGCCGCATTGTCGAGCCCCAGCATGTTGGCGGCGAAGTTCATGATCATGGAGCCGTGCGCCGGATGATTCGCCGGTACTTCCGGGTACAGCCGCCGGAAGAAGGGCCGCGCCACGGCGGCCAGCGCCCCGATCGCCCCACCGACCTCCCCCACCTTCATCAGCCCGAGCCAGAGGGTGAGGACCCCTGTCAACCCTAACGCGATCTCGAAACCGGTCTTCGCCGTGTCGAAGGTGCTGGTCACCATGTTGGTGAACACGGCCGTGTCGCCCAGGAAAATCAGGCGGACCAGACCCACCACCAGCGCGATGAGGAAGAACGCGACCCAGATGTAGTTGAGGACCACGTGCTAGATGGAGATGGGAGATGGGAGATGGGAGATGGCGCTACACCCCGGGGTTCAGCAGCAGTTCAACCAGCACCGGCACATGACTTCGCATCAGCACTTCAGTGGCAGCCAGTGGAAACTCGTACGTCACCACCGGCACCCCGTTGTCCGACCCCCATGAACCGAACGAGCCGGGTGTCGGATAGCCCACATCCCTGACGAGTGGCATCCCCGTCCGTTGCGAAAGCCGGCGACCCAGGGCGCTGTCATTGGCGTCGTCGATGCACGCCAGCGGCGCATGCAGGGCGACCACCGCGCGCGGTCTCAACGCATCGATCAGTGCCAGCAGGGCTCGTGTCTCGGGTTCGGATGCCGGCGCCTCTCCCGTCGTGAGCAGGATGTCGCTCCGGTCCTCGATGGTCGAGCGGTGCGTAACCGGGCTGGCCTGCCAGTCCTTCGATGGAAAATTGCGGTTGAGATCCACACCGCGCGCGTTCCCGCGCGTTCCCCGGGTGATGCCGTCCGGATTGGCGGCCAGCACGACGGCGCAGTGCTCGGGTGGCTCGGCAAGTTGCCGCAGCGCGCGGGAGAGCGCATAGGTCGTCTCAGGCTCCTCGCCATGAATGGCGGCAAAGACGAGCAGCTGGCACGACGAGCGGGGCCGCCATACCTCCAGCGGAAGTCCGAGCACTGAGCGCCCATACGTTGTGGGAGCCCACGGAATTGTCCCCCACTGTTCGCGCGGGCGGAGGTTCAAGGGATGTCCGGGTTCGTATTCCTCACGAATCGAAGCACAATCTCGTCCAGGTATTCCAGCACAACGTCCTTCAGGAGCATGTCGGCGCCCTCAATCGTGTGCTGCAGTAGCTCGGTCGACAACATCCCCATGAATTCCGAAGCAAGCGCCCCATGGCTCAGGTGCCACCGCTCCGGCGCCACGCCCTGCCGGTCGCGGTCGTAGGGACGAAAGAAGCCGAAGGCAGTCCGGTTCGCAATCCGATCGTCGAGCCACTGACTGAACGGCGCGAACATCCCGCTCCCTTCGTATTCCGACGGAACGAGCTCGATCTCGTAACCGTCCGGACGCGCGGCCGCATCATAGACGTCGATGTCCGTGCCCCAGTGGTGACGCGAGGCGCCCGGGAGCGCCGACCAGCGCAGGATGGCAAAGACCAGCTCCCGATCGCCCAGGGCCGCGATGTCCAGGGGCTGTGCGCTGGAATCGAGCACGGCGAGTTCGCCACATGCCTTGCGATTCCAGATCGAGAGCTGCTTGTCGAAGCTCCGGAAGCCGCTCAGGATGGCGACGTCGAAGCCTGCGCCGGCCGCCTCATCGCGCAGGTCGTCGAAGGGCGCCACGACGTCGCGGTGAATGCTGACGCCAAGCCGCTGGGCATCCTCAACGTCGCACAAGTGCGTTTCGTCCTGCCCGACTACGTTCGCTGGAATCATGCGCGGGAATGATACGACAGCGAGCACGAGTTTGCGTGCGGTCGCGCCCGTCTTGGAACCCGGAACATACCCGACAGCACGGGCTATCCCATGAAGCCCCTGATAAAACCCTGCATCAGTCGAGAGGCCTGCTGTGCCCGTTCGGAACGCCATCGCTCTGTCAGTGCTGCTGTGCGCCGTGCCCGCTTATGCCCAGTCCGAGCCGCCACCCGAGGCCCGGAAGAGCTACCTCATCCCCGCACTCGAGATCATCGGGTTCGATGCGCTGTTGAACGTCTTCGATCGACTCGTGTTAGGCGAACCGTATCACTCCTCGTTTGCGTCCATCCGCCGGAACCTGAAGCGCCGCTGGGTGACCGAAAACGACCCCTTCGAAATCAATCAGTTCGGGCATCCGTACCAGGGCGCGATGTACCACGGGTTTGCGCGCTCGTCGGGACTCAACTTCTGGACCGCACTCGGCTACACATTTGCGGGAAGCGCGATGTGGGAGATCGCCGGGGAAACGACGCCGCCTTCATGGAACGACCAGATCGCGAGCGGCATCGCGGGCGCCTTCCTCGGGGAAGCGCTGTTCCGGGTCGGGAATCTGGTGCTCGAGACGGGTCCGACGCCCACGCGCAATGGCCGCAAGCTGGTGACCGCGGTGACGTCGCCGCCCCTCAGTTTCAACCGCCGTGCCGGGGGCCGGCGCTTCGACGGGATCTATCCCAGCCGCGACGCCGCCTATTACCGCCGCATCTATATAGGTGGCTCCGGGACGACGCAGACACGGGGCGAGGCCGACCTGGACCTGCGCCCGACCGAGGGAGTGCTCGACGTCTCGATGGAATACGGCCTCCCCGGCGCCGAGGGCTACACGTACACGCGACCGTTTGACTACTTCTCGCTCCAGGCGACGGCGACTACCGGAAGTGGCCTCGAGAGCGTCCTCCTGCGTGGTCTGCTGGTGGGGAGCGGTTACTCGCTGGGTGGCGGTCATCACGGCGCGTGGGGGCTCTACGGCAACTTCGATTACATCTCGCCACAACTGTTCCGCGTGTCGAGCACCGCTCTCGCGTTAGGCTCGACGGCCGAGTGGCGTCCCTCGGAGTCCCTGACGATCCAGGCGACGGCGATGGGGGGCGCGGGGTATGCGGCCGTCGGCGCGCTCACCCGGCGCGACACCAGCGACTACCACTATGGCCTGGCCCCACAGGCCATGGTGGCATCGCGCGTCATTTTCGGTGACCGGGCGGCTCTCGACGTGAGCGCGCGCGAGTACTACGTCAGCGGCGTTGGTGGCAGCAGCGGACATGACAACATCTTCCGGCTGGATGCCGCGTTCGCGTTCCGGCTGCACGAGCAACGCGCGCTGGCGCTGCGCTACCTGCTGTCACGCCGAGACGCGTTCTTCCCGGACGTGGGGAGCCGCCGGCAGCTGCGCGGAACACTCGGCGTGTTCTACACGCTGCTGGGCCACGATCGCTTTGGCGCCGTGCCGCGCTGACGCGTCAGCGGATTGGTGGAGGCGGGACGTCGTCCCTGACGAACTCGCCGATATGCAATCGCGCGACTGTCAGGTCATCGATCGACACTCTGGTCGAGCGTACGTCTCTGACCGACAACTTGCGGACGAACAGCCGTCCGATCGCCACTGCTCCCAATGCCACCGCACCGAGGCTCGCCGCCGCAAGGGCGCCTGCCGCCCTGCCGAGAGCGAGCTGTGCAAGAACGTTTGCTGGTTGAGTACGCCGAAGCCGCATTGAACTAACCTGCCGTCACCATTGTATCCTGCGATAGCTCACACTTCGCGGATTTTATGGCCTCTCAGATGGATGTTTTTGCTGGCGCTGACGATCGAACGGCGGCGCGCGAGGATTTTCCCGATGGCTTCCGTTACGCGCCGGAGTTGATCACGCCAGAAGAAGAAGTTGAATTGCTTGCCCACATAGGTGAGCTACCCTTCCGCGAGTTCGAGTTCCACGGCTACAAGGGCAAGCGTCGTGTGGTCTCGTTCGGATGGCAGTACGACTTCGCCGCGCGCAGCCTTCGTAAGGCAGACGACATCCCGCCGTTCCTCCTCGAGCTGCGCGACCTGGCCGCGCAATTCGGCGGCCTCGAACCCGGTGAGCTGCAGCACATCCTCGTCACGGAGTACGGCGCGGGGGCGGGCATCGGGTGGCATCGCGACAAGGCGACCTTCGGCGTCGTCATCGGGATATCGCTCCTGTCTCCCTGCGTCTTCCGCCTGCGCCGCCGCATCAGTGAACGGCGCTGGGAGCGTGTCAGCCTGATCGTCGAGCCACGGTCGGCGTATGTGCTGAGCGGCGGGGTCCGGGAGGAATGGGAGCACAGCATCCCCTCGGTGAGCTCGCTGCGGTACTCAGTGACGTTCCGGAATATGCGGGACGGGTGAACCACGAAGGGCGAGGGCACTAAAGGCGCAACAGCCTGACGGCGCAGGAGCCTAACTGCGCAGCAGCCTGACGGCGCAACAGCCTGACGGCGCAACAGCCTGACGGCGCAACAGCCTGGCGGCGCAGCAGCCTGACGGCGCAAACAGCCTGACGGCGCAGGAGCCTGACGGCGCAACAGCCTGACGGCGCAGCAGCCTGACGGCGCAACAGCCTGACGGCGCAGGAGCCTGACGGCGCAACAGCCTGACGGCGCAACAGCCTGACGGCGCAACAGCCTGG
>DAIUET010000169.1:0-7088 GCA_036845045.1 Gemmatimonadaceae bacterium
CGTGCCTTGTGCCGGCAAGAGCGCCGGCGCGAGCGCCAACAGGACGAGCGTGACCAGCGCCGCGGCGAATCTGCCTGACGAGCGCGTCACCAGGAAACGGGACGCAGCGACTCCCGCAGGGCGGCACGCCCGGACGGACCGAGGACCCAGAAGTAGTACGCCGCGAAGGCGATGTTCATGAGCGACAGCCCGAGAAAGACCGCCGGCCGGCCGAGTGGGATCCACCAGTAGCCGTAGACGGCCGCCCCCATCAACCGGCCGATGATCGCCACGGCAATCATCGCCAGGGTGCGTTCGGGATTGATCGCGCTGACGAGATAGACCAACGGAAGGACGAAGAGAAAGACGGACGCGTAGGTGGGCCAGAAGTCGAGCGTCCCTTCGACCGGCACGCCCAGCCAGCGAGCGGTGGCCGTGGGCGCCAGGAGGAGCGGAATCGCCCCCGAGAGGTCGACGAGCGCCCCGAGGATCAGCGACCAGCGGAGCGCCCGTACCGGCAGCATCGTTGCGCGTGCAGCAGGAACGGCCGTGGACACGTCATCCTCCAGTTGCGGACAGGATCGCCTGAGGCAAAGCGGTGTGCGTAGGGCATCCCGTCAACACGTCCTGATTCGCCAGCACGCGCGATGCCGCCCGACATCCGGCGCCTAACATATGGACCTTTCTGGTAACCGGCCAGAGCAATATCATCTCACCACCGACAGGGCGGCGCTGCTACTCGACGCCCGACGGCACGTCCGTTCACATTGGTTCACCCGTTCTCATCACCCGGAGGTCGCTCATGTTGTCCCGCCGCCGCTTCGTTCAGGCCTCCTCGCTGGCGATCACCGGTACCGCGTGCGGCGTCGCCAAAGGCGCCGATGACGCGGGCGGTTCCGCCACCGACACACTGCCGCCTTCCATCGCGGCCCTGACATCGATGAAGGACCAGGCGACTCCCATCACCGTGGGCGAGCGCCGGGCGCGGCTCGAGAAGGCACGCCGCCTCCTGACCGAAAACCGCATCGACGCGCTGATGCTCACGGGCGGTACGTCGATGGTCTACTTCACCGGCATGGAGTGGTGGCTGTCGGAGCGCATGACCGCCGTCATCATCCCGGCGCGCGGCGAAGCCTTCATTGTCACGCCCAGGTTCGAGGAGGAACGCACCCTGGAGCAGGCGCGCACCGGGCCACTCGGCGCCAACACCCGGGTCATGACGTGGGAGGAGGACGAAAGCCCCTCGGCGCTTGTGGCGAGGGGACTCCGTGATGCCGGCATCGCCAGCGGGACGCTGGGGATCGAGGAAACCGTCCGCTTCGTCTTCTCGAACATGGTTGCCACCGCCGCGCCGGCGGTCCGCATAACGAGCGGCACGCCGGTCACGGCCGGGTGCCGCATGGTGAAAGATCAGCACGAGCTGGCGCTGATGCGGCTGGCGTCCCAGGTGACGCTCAAGGCCTACGAGGCGGCGTGGAAGGCGCTCACCGACGGGATGACCCAGGACCAGTTCGCGGATCTCGTCGCGACGGCGCACGAGCGGCTCGGCTTTGCCGGCGGCGCCGGCGTCCAGGTGGGCGAGTACTCGGCGCTGCCGCACGGGTCGGTGCAGCCGCAGGTGATCCGCGAGGGAACGATCCTGCTGATCGACGGTGGCTGCAAGGTGGAGGGGTATTCCTCGGATCTGTCGCGCACGTTCGTGTTAGGCAGGGCGACTGACCGCATGAAGTCCGTCTTCGAGCTGGAGCACCGCGCTCAGTCGGCGGCGTTGGCCGCGGCGCGGCCGGGCGTGGAATGCCAGGCGGTGGATGCCGCCGCGCGGAAGGTCATCGAGGATGGCGGCTTCGGGCCCGGCTACAAGTTCTTCACGCACCGCGTGGGTCACGGCCTGGGGATGGACGGCCACGAGTGGCCCTACCTGGTGAAGGGCAACACGCTCAAGCTGGAACCGGGCATGACCTTCAGCGACGAGCCGGGGATCTACATCCCCGGCGAGTTCGGATGCCGGCTGGAGGACGACATGGTGATCACGGAAGCCGGCGCCGAGCTGTTCACGCCGCAGAGCGAGAGTTTGGAGAAGCCGTTCTAGGTGGGGAATGGGGAATAGGGAATGGGGAATAGAAAAAGACCTTCTCCCTATTGAGTGGATTGTTGAGACGCCTTATTTCGCTGCAAGCCAGCTGATATCCGGCGCTGGTTGGTTCACGCGGAGACGCTGAGACGCGGGGAACGTAGTTGATGATGCAATGCACTCCCCTCGCGAGGTGGTGGCGGCGAAGTTGATGAGCAACCCATGATCGGCCCAGTGGTGTCATCCAGCTCTCGCATGCCGGGTCTCCGCGCCTCCGCGTCTCCGCGTGACCCGTCATGGTTCCTACTCCCCATTTCCCTATTCCCTATTCCCCAGCCAAATGAGGATCACTCCGCAAGCCGCATTGTGACCGGCGAATTCACGCGGCACTGAGGCCGCCGACGCATACACCTCGATCGCCGCGAGATCGGTGACCCGAACGCGGAGATCGGCCGCGCTGGCCGTGGCCTGGAAGGGCTGGCCGTCGATGTACAGCATCATGTCGCAGAGACCAGCCTCCGGGTCGTCGGGATTCTCGGAGAGTCGCCGGAAATGCGTGCTGATGTAGCGGAGTCCGGTGCTGGTCGACTGCACCCGGACGCCCGGGACGGATCGCAACAGGTCACTGAGCTGCCGTGGATTCCGGCGCTGGATTTGCGCGCGGTCGATGAACACGCCGCCTCCGGCCCGCCGCCGTTGGCGGAAGTCGTCCATGCGCGGATCCGGCGGAGCCAGGTTCAGGTTCACCACGACCACCGGCACCATCCGCAGTGTCACCACCATGAGCTGCGACTGTCCCGGTTCCGCGGTGAGGGCGATGTGTCGGGCGGCGAGTGGCGGGGCGCGGAACGTGAGCCGGTGTGCGCCGGCCGCCACCTCCCGGATACTGAATGAACCGTCCACCGCCGTGGTCGCGCGCACGACGTCATCGACCAGCACCTGGACTCGCGACTCGTTATGCTCCGGAAGGAGCACCCAGCCGGTGATGCGCGCGGGGCCGGGCTGCAGCGTCCGGCCCAGGATGACGGCCGGTGCGCCGTCTGGTGCCGCCGTACGCTGTGACGAGTCCGTCGCGGGATGTACCGGCGAAAGCGTTCGCAGGGGGATCACTTCAACCGGTGGCGCGTTCTCGCCGTTGATGTGCAGTGGATCGGTCCAGTCCGGGCCCGAGCGCGCCAGGAGCCACGATTGTGTTCCCGGCTGCACGCCGCAGAATGCATAACGACCAGCGTCGCTCGTGATTTCGGTATGGCGGACCAGGGAATCCCTCCCGTCCCCGGTCGCACCCAGGCGTTCGAGGAGCACCACCTCGACCGAAGCGCGCACCGAGTCGGTCGGGGATCGCAGGATCCCGGTAATCACGCGTTGCGCGTCCCGGGATTCGCGTGCGCAGCGCAGGCGCGCCACTTCCGCGACGCCGGGAATCGCGAGTTGCATGGTGGATTCCCCACGGCGACGGAGCTGCACGCGTGCGACGGGCGGTGCCAGGGCCAGCGAATCCAGCCGCGCATGCCAGGCGCGGACGCGGACCTCACCCGCGTCGGACAGGGAATCGAAAACGAAGCGCCCCTCGGAATCGGTTTCGGTCGTGCGCCCGAAGCCTTCGATCGTGACCATGGCACCGGCCAGCGGCTTCCCGCTGGTCGAGTCGAAGACCGTGCCAGTGAGCCGGGTGTCCGGTGTCTGCGCTGACGCGCTGGACGCGCCCCCGGCAATGACTTCGCCGCCGGTTTCGCGCAGTGCCACAACCACCGTGTCCACGAATCGGCCGAGGGCGCCGTCGGGGCGCCGGCGATTCTCGTTCACGTGCAGAACGGGCAGGCGAATCGACCAGCGCTGAACTCCCCAGACACCGGACGGGTACCGGCCAAACGCCACCGACCCGCCGCCGACCTCCTGTCGACCCGCGATCGATGGCACGTACCGGTATTCGAGCGTGCGCAACTCGGCCGAGGCGGAATCGAGCCAGAGGACTCCGGTGATGTCCGTGCGGGTACCGATGCGCTGCGGTCGGAAGGTGAGGCCGATGGTCCCGCCCGGCCCTCCGCGACGCGTGCCGAAGCAGTGCGTGTTGACGAAATCGTCCGACAGCAGGATTGTCGCGTCCGGTGCGTAGTAGTAGCGCGTGCTGTCCCTGTCGGCGCTGTAGCCGTCGCGGGCGACGACGTCGGGCGGCAGGCTCTCGAAGGGATTCTCGCTGACGCCCGTTTGCGTCCACGTCCTCGACGCCCGCAGGACAGAATCGGGCAGGCCGATCGTTCGCTCATAACGACGCAAGGCGACGGCGAACCGACGCTCCTCGATCGCGATGCGGGACGACTCGAGCGCCTTGCGAGCCTCGCTCCAGAGTTGCGGCGCGTCACCCGTCTCGTCGGCCACGCGGGCGCAGCTCGACGCGGCGGTGACGGCGACCCGGGGGAGCGGAGTCCGCTCGAATGGAAAAAGGATCTCGCGCGTCACCGTTGCGGCGGAGTCGACCCGAAACGGCGAAACGGTCACACTCCGGTAGCCGACTACGTCCACGCGCAGGGCGAAAGTGCCCGCAGAGGGAGGCCGAAGACGGAAGCGTCCAGCGTCGTCCGTGAGCGTGGCCGAGTGCCGTGTCCCGGAAGGCTGCGTCAGGATGACAATGGCGCCGGACACCGGCGATCGGCTGCCCTCGGCGCGGACCGTACCCGTCACTTCCTGGGCGCGGACGGTGGTCGTCCAGAGCGCCAGGATGAGGAAGGTGCTGGTGCGCATCGCTTCGATGGAAATCGGGCCCGGCGGATGCCTCGAAGGAGGCATGAAGTGCCCGTGCCCGCAGGATCGGGGTGAAGGAACGTCTTCGGAAGTGTACAGCCCCCGGAACGAAGGCGAAACGTTACAAGTGCCGCCACCCGCCGGTGCGCGATGGCCACCGTTTGAGGGCCCCAGGCTGGCAGCCTCATACGGGGAGCCTGCCTTCCCGACGGCAGCTCAACGCGGCCGCGGCGAGAAGTTGCGAAGTTGCGAAGTTGCGAAGTTGCGAAGTTGCGAAGTCTGGCAACCTCGCAACGCGACAACCTGGCAACTCTCACCACGGCCTGACGCAGCCGATCGCGTCGACGGGGTGAGTCGTCAGGCTCCGGCTCCTCGACGCGTGTGTCGCAGCAGCGCGGCGCTGAGTACCGCCACCCACAGCAGGTAGCCGTAGATGCTGATGCGCTCCACCACACCCAGCCAGGGCGTCGGCTCACCGGCAGCCATGGGACTCACGTAGGCGAAGGTGGCCAATCCCGTCATGAGGAACACCGCCAATGTCGCAAACGAGTACCGCCGGAAACGGCGACCCAGCGCGAAGGCCCCGGTGCCGATGAACGCCAGGATGAGGACGATCATGACGGCGCCCATGACGAGGTGACCCGTATCCTGCCAGGTGATCTCGGTGCCGCGCGGGTGCATGGGAACGATGCGCCAGAAGACATTCGCGGCCGCGAACAGCAGGATAAGAGCGCCGGTCCGGCGCAACGCGTGATTCCCCCCAGCGGCCCTGAGAATCCCGAAGGCGAATGCAACGATGAAGACGCCGTACATCGCGCCCATCGCCGACCACAGGCTGGCGGTCGGCGCTCCGATCGCGGACAGTTCGCTGATCGCCTGGTTGAGCAGGCTGTACCCCGGATACCGCACCGCCGAGAGCAGATCGACGGACACATACACGACAGAAGAAAGCATGCCCGCGATCAGCAGGAGCCGCTGCAGCGCCGTGCGTCCTTGCGCCGGCTTTACGGTGGCGTGACCAGCCGACTGCGGAATTCGGATCGATGTCATGGGGACTCCGTGAGACCCGCACTCTCTGGCGGGATCGGTATCACGATGTCACGACACTGTTATTCCGTCTGTCGGCGCTTCGCTGCGACGACGTGCGGAAACCCCCGCACGTGTCACCCCGGGTTACGGGAGCACACGGAACCGGGCGATCATTCCGGCCGTGATGTGGTCGTTCACGTGACAGTGATACAGCCAGGTGCCGGGGTTGTCCGGCTCCATGTCGACCACCCGCATGGATCCCGGGAGCAGCTCCACCACATCGGTACGCATACCCATCCACAGCAACGTCTGCCCGTGCCAATGTGGCGTATGCAGGTCGACTTCCGTTCCCATCCCGAGCAGGTACCACCGCACGCGTTCTCCGGCGCGCATCGTCATGGCGTGAGAACCGCCGACCTCCGGGAAATTGTCCCACAGGAACCCGTTGATCGCGTGCTTGAGATTGCTCTCTCCGAATTCATCATGATCCACTTCGTCCAGGTCGACGCCGGCCGCGGTGATGTTGTCGTCCAGGTACCAGCTCGAGTTCTCATCGTAGATCATGAACATGTTGATGAACTCGCGGTCCACGTCCCTGGGTGAGCCGTCGGCGTTTCCCTTTCCACGCGCAGTAATGATGATCGGTCCTATCAGGCCGGTATTCGCGTCTTTCGGTTCGTCCACGTGCGAGTGGTACATCCAGAACACGCTGCTGCCATCGGCGGGTCCGGGACCGGCACGTTCGGGGACCGGCCAGACGTACGTATGCGTGGCGCCGGGCGGCACCGCATCGCCCACGGTCACGCCGTCGTCGTCGTCGTAGGGCGCCCCTTCGGACGCCTTCAGGTAGAAGACGCCGTGAGGATGGACGGTGTACGGCCGATCGGCGTTGTTGCGGAAGACGATGCGGATGGTGTCATCCACCTCCGCGCGCACGAGCGGGCCTAACGCGCCAAGGTGCTGCCACTCCGGCGGTCGGGCCTTGAGGGTCGTGAACGACGCGTCGGTGTACTCCCGATACAGCGCCTTGATGTACTGCCGTCCGATACGCGTCCGGTCCTCATCCTGTTCCGCGAACAGCGATTCCTCGGCCGTGAACGGCTGGCCGGCAACCTTGTTGATGCCGAACGGCGCATAATCCCAGGTGACAATGTCCGCGGCGATGTAGTACGTGCGGGTCTGGCGGGCCGCGGCCGCATTGGTGTTGAGCGGATGCTGCCCGGGCCCGACCGGATCGGCGGTGCAGGCCACCGAGAGCAACGTGGCC
>DAIUET010000170.1:0-7063 GCA_036845045.1 Gemmatimonadaceae bacterium
GGTCGTGCGCCCTGCCGAGCCATCACCCGTCACGCCGGCCAGCTCCGATGAGCTGGCGGAGCTGGAACTGGATCGCGCCATGGGACGGGTGAGCGAGGAGGATTACGCACGGTGGCGCCGGGAGCTGGAGGCGAATGCGGCCCCGATCGGCGCGCCGGCGCCGGACCTCCCGGCGACGCCGGCTCCGGCCCCCGTTCCCGCACCGCTGGTGATGCCTGACGACGCCACGGCGCGGGCCGAGGCCCTCGTCAGGCGGTTCCGCGACGCGCCCCGGCCGACGTGCCCCACCTGTGGTGAGCGCCCGGAAGCCGGGGCGCGCTACTGCTCGAGCTGCGGTACCGCCCTGGGAGCCTAACGTTCGATGGCGTCCAGGCGCCGCAGCGCCAGGCGGAGCGGGATGAAGGTCGCGAGCAGGCAGGCGCCGGCGGCGCCCGCGAGGCCGATCACCAGGTCGCCGGCCGGCGCCGCTTCCCCCGCCGAGCGCGCGCCCAGCCAGAGGTAGATCGGCCTGGCTTCCAGGATCAGCACCGCGCCGATCAGCCCGATCGCGGTCATCATGAACAGCAGGCCACCGAACGACGTGGGGATCTGCGCCGCGTTCTCCGACTCGAACCGCGGATACATCGTGCCGAACCCGATCGCGAGCCCTGCCACCGCGAAGGTCATGAGCGTGATCGTTCCGACCGACACGGCGAACATGAACGGACTCACCTGCAGCAGGACGTTCGTTACCGTCACGATGCCCACCGCCAGCACGAGCAGTGGGAGCGTTCCGGTCCAGAACTTGGCCCACAGCAGGTCGCGCATCGACATGGCGCTGGACCGCAGCAGCCACCAGGTGCGGCCCTCGAGGCTCACGGCCGGGAACAGGAACCGCGCCGCGATGGACGCCAGGACGAACCCCGACAGCGCCAGGTTCAGGAACGGGATGACGTTCACGATGAAGAACGTCATGCCGTCGCCGGTGAGCGGCAGGTACCGGATGTTCACCACGTAGACGACCACCAGGACGGCGAGCAGGATGAGCTGCGACCACTGCGTGGAATCCCGGAAGAAGACCCGCAGCTCCTTGAGCACCAGCTCCCGGCGCAGCGTGCCTAACGGCTTGAGCAGGGCCCGGAGCAGGCGCGTGCCGGCCCCCTCGCGGGCAAAGCGCTGCGCCCCTTCCTGGGCGCGCGTGAATCCGATCGCGTACAGCCGCCAATGCAGCAGCGCGCCCACGACCACCAGTCCCGCCGCGGTGGACCAGAGCAGGTAGATCGGCAGCGGATCACTCCCGCCGGTGAGCGACCCCATGAGCACGCGCTGCAGCCAGTCGCTGGGGAGGAAGGGCGACGAGGACCCGCGCAGCACCGAGATGAACTCCACCAGCGAGCGGAAGCCTTCGGGGCGCGCCAGCTGCTCCGGTCGGATGAGGCGGAAGAGCACCACCAGGCCGGCCGCGGCCAGCACGCCGATCACCGACAGGATGTCGCGCGTCCGCCGGGCAGGGAAGACGTTCACGAGCACGAGCGTGATCATGCTGCCTAACGCCGCCGGGATGATGAGGAACGGGACGAACCCGGCAATCGCCAGGATCACGTACCATGGCCCGCCGTGGAAGGCCAGGCCGTACGCGGTGAGCATCGGCAGGGCCAGCAGCACCACCATCCAGCTCGAGTGGAGCGCCGTCTCGAAGAGGCGGCTTCCGTACAGCGAGAGCCAGTCGACGGGCGACGACACGAGCAGGTCGAGATCCTTTGCCAGGAAGAAGCTCGACAGGGCGGCGATGATGTTCGACAGCAGCAGGATGGCCGAGAACGACAGGAGCAGCAGGCCAAGCAGCCGCCCGGCGAGTAACGGGCCGATCTCCTCCACGCCGGCGAAGTAGGTCAGGACGCGGTACAGTAATCCGAAGGCGATTGCCCAGAACGCGATCCCCACGATTCCCAGGACGGCCCAACGCGCCCCCCGCCCCTTTTCGCCGGTGACCGCCCGCGCCCGTGCCGTGAGCCACTTGGGACTCAGCAGGGTGAGGAACGGAACGTCGCACGCACCAGGCACCTTGAGGCCGCCGTGCGGCGTGTGACGCATGCTCGCCCGCTGGTCGCCCGACGTGGCTGTCGCCAGGCGCTCGACCAGCGAGCCCCCCGGGCGGACCGGGCGGCCAGTCCCCAGCACGTCAGGCATTGAGGACGTCCACCAGGTCGCGTGCCGCGGTTTCCCCGGTCAGCCGCAGGAAGATGTCCTCGAGGCCCTCCGTCCCTGCTTCGGCGTGACGCCGCAACTCCTCCATGGTGCCGGCGGCGGCAATGCGCCCGCGGCGGATGATCGCGATCCGGTCGCACAGGTTCTGCGCCACCTCCAGCGTGTGCGTCGACATCATGATCGTGTGCCCGCGTCGCGTATACTCGCGAAAGAGGTCCTTGAGCGTGCGCGCCGCCCTGGGATCGAGACCCACCATCGGTTCGTCGACGACGATGACATCGGGGCGGTGCACGAACGCCCCCGAGATGATGAGCTTCTGCCGCATGCCGTGGCTGTACGATTCCACCAGCTCGTCGCGCCAGTCCTCCAGGTCGAACAGCCCCAGCAGCTCGCGGGCGCGGTGCTCGACCTCCGCGCCCTGCTGGCCATAGAGCCCGGCCACGAACCGGAGGAACTCCATCCCGGTGAGCTTCTCATAGATGAATGGCCGGTCGGGGATGTAGCCCATCCGCGCCTTGGCTTCGTTAGGCTGCTGCACGATGTCGATCCCGCCGATCCGGATGCGCCCCGCCGTGGGGCGCAGGATCCCCGCGATCATCCGCAGCGTGGTCGTCTTGCCGGCCCCGTTAGGCCCGAGGAACCCGAAGAGCTGGCCGGCCGGCACGTGCAGGTCCAGCGCGTCAACGGCGGTGAAGGAACCGTACTTCTTCGTCAGGCCTTCGAGGAGAATCATGGGTGATCGGATGTCGGAGTCGGAATACGCGAGAGGATGCCTGATGTCGTGCGGCTACGGCGCCCTGACGCTGCCGACCACGGTGACCGGCAGCCGGGTCAGGATGCGCGCGAGGTCGGGCCCCGGATCAGCCGAGCCGGACACGAACGAAAGGTGCGACGCGTCCGCCGGGAACTGGTTCAGCATCGCGTCGACGGGAATCCAGCGGCCGAGGTAGACCTCGGTCCAGGAATGCAGATAAAAGCGCCCATCGTGCTGCAACAGGCCCGATACGGGATGGGCCGGGATGCCGGCTGCCCGCGCCATCGCCGCCGTGAGGAGCGCGAACTCCCTGGCGTCGCCGCTGCCACGCGTCAGGGCGCCCGCCGCGCCGGTGGGCGACGCCCCGGCTTCGGCTCGCAACGAGTCATGGACCCACGCGACGAGCCGCCGAGCGACCGTGGCCGGGTCCCGTTCACTCCCCGCAACGCGGACGGCGCGACGCGCGATGGCGGGATCGTCGCTCTCGATCGAGGGCGCAGCGACCAGTGCCCTGGCGAAGGCCTTCCGCCAGGCCTCGGTGGTCGGCAGCCGGTACCGTGCCTTCAGGCGTTCCGGTGGTACGCGCCCGTACGTTACCTGCCCGCCGGGCCTGTAGTAGCGCCCATAACGGGACGCGAAGTCGCGTGGCACCGACGCGCCGAAGCGGACGCGCAGCGAGTCGAGCACCTCGCTGGGCCGTTCCGCTCCGCTGGCCAGCCAGGTACCGGACACGACCCGTCCATCACCGCGGGCCGACACCGCCCGTTCCGGGCTCGCCAGGCGCCAGTTCTCGAACGCCAGCTCGAAGGCCGTGCGACGCAGGCGAAGGCTGTCCGCACGGCGTGCCTCGACGACGAGTCCCTGCCGGTCGATCCAGGCATCGAGCATGGGCGTTCCGTCTGCCACGAGCCGCCATGCACGCACCGTGTCGCGGTGGACGGCGAACCACCTGCCTGACGAGTCGGCGACGGCGCTGTCGACGACCACGAACAGCGACTCGGCCTCCACGCGCAGCGGGCGTTCTGCGATCGTGCCGGTCGCCGGGTCGATGGTCCGGAGCACAGTCGAGCGGCCGACGCGTGGTTCGTCGAGCAGTACCGCGACGGTGGCGCGCAACACCCCCGCGAAGGCCGGAGGAGAAAAGGCAATCGTATCAGACCGGCCGCCGGCCGCCGTGACCATCAGCGTCGAGTCGACGATCCGACCCAGGATGCGTGTCGTGTCCGCGCCGCTCGTGCGGGTGACATCGTAATCGCGCATGGAAAGACCACGGGAAAGACGAACCGTGAGCTGCTCCGTGCGCCGCGGGCCGCGATCCGGCTCCGTCACCATGTACTCCGTGACCTGCAGCGCATGTGGCACGGTATCGATGGCGATGGACGCAAAGCCGACATGCCGGCCGGCACGATCGACCATGTAGTACGTCGTGATCGGAGTGACGCGGAGGGCGACGTCGGCCAGTCGGGCCGCGGGCGATGGATTCAGTTCCCGCGCCAGGAGCAGCGCGAGCCCGGCGGCCCACGCCGCGAGCACCGAGGTGGCGACGATTCCGCGCCGGCTCATCCGCGTGTCACAGCGCGACGGAACGTCATGTCAGCGACATCGATGTCTCGGTGTTGATCCAGGCTACGTACTTCTCCAGCCCGGACGTAGCGGAGAGGGCGAGCAACTCCGGCACCTTGTACGGATGCAACTCGGTGAACGCCTGTTCGATCGCATGCAGCACGCCCGATCGCGTCTTGAGCAGCAGTACCGTCTCCGGTTCGTCCGCGACACGCCCTTCCCAGCGGTAAATCGAGCGCGCTCCGGGCAACATCGTGCCGCACGCGATCAGGCGCCGGTCGAGAAGCCCCTTGATCAGCATTTCACCTTCGATCGGATTGGCAACGGTCGTGAGGACGACGACGGCGTCGGTGTGGGGCATGTGGAGGACTCGTGAATCGTGACTCGTGACTCGTAACTCGTGACTCGGCACTGTCGTGCCGCGCCAGAGGTTAGGACGATTGGATGGGCCCGTCTGTGACCTCGAACCGCCGACCGGTTCCGCTGCCGTCTCCATAACCCACCGGCTTGAAGCCCGCCCCGCCGCCAGAGATGTTACAAGACTATGTCCGAAGAGAAGCTGATCGTTCGCGGGGCGCGGGAGCACAACCTGCGCAATATCGACGTGGTCATCCCCCGCGACCGGCTTACGGTGGTTACGGGGCTCTCCGGGTCAGGAAAGTCCTCGCTGGCGTTCGATACCATCTACGCCGAGGGACAGCGCCGGTATGTCGAGTCGCTGTCCGCCTATGCGCGACAGTTCCTCGGCCTGATGGAGAAGCCGGATGTGGATTCGATCGAGGGGCTGTCGCCCGCCATTTCGATCGAGCAGAAGTCGGCCGGCCACAACCCGCGCTCGACCGTCGGCACAGTCACCGAGATCCACGATTACCTGCGGTTGCTGTACGCGCGGGCTGGCACGCCGCATTGTCCAAACTGCGGACGCCCGGTGGAGCGGCAGAGCGCCGGCCAGATCAGCGACGTGGTGCTGTCGTGGCCAGCCGGTACACGGATCGAGGTGCTCTCGCCGCTGGTCCGGGCGCGGAAGGGCGAGTTCCGCGACCTGTTCGAGAACGCGCGCAAGCAGGGATTCGTGCGTGCGTACGTCGACGGCTCGCTGATCGAGCTGGCCGATCCCCCGAAGCTCAATCGCAAGGTGAATCACGATGTGTCGATCGTGGTCGACCGGCTCGTGGTGCGTGCCGAGGATCGCGGCCGGCTGACGGACTCCCTCGAGACCGCCCTGCGACTCGCCGACGGTACCGTGGAGGTGAAGCGGTACGACACAGCTGACGGGGCGTCGCACCTCTTCTCCGAGCGGTACGGTTGCGCCGCGTGCGGCATCTCGCTGCCAGAGATGGAACCGCGTCACTTCTCGTTCAACTCGCCGTTCGGCGCATGCCCCGCGTGCGGCGGCCTGGGCACACGCCGCGAAGTCAGTGAAGACCTGATCCTCGGCGATCCCGGTGTCTCGATCCTTGAAGGGGTGATCCTGCCCTGGGGGGAGCCGGACGGCTACCTGCGGCGAGTCATCCTTCCCGGACTCGCGAAGCAACTCGGGTTCGAATTGAACACCCCGTGGGGGAAGCTGCCGAAGAAAGTCAGGGATGCGTTGCTGTATGGAACGGAACCGGCGTCTGAGGCCAGAGGCCAGAGGCCGGAGGCCAGAGGGCGCAAGACGCAGGTCCCGGCGAGACCGCCCACCGTGACCTGGGAAGGCATCCTCGTTTCGATCCAGCGGCGCTTCAGCGAGAGCGAGTCGGACCAGGTGCGGCAGGAACTGCTCGAATACATGGTCGTGAAGCCGTGCCAGGCGTGTGGCGGAAAGCGGCTCAAGCCGGAATCGCTCGCGGTCACCATCAACGGCAGGAACCTCGGCGAGGTCGGCGACTATTCGATCGGGGACGCGCAGGCCTTCGTCTCCTCCATCCCGGTCCGCGAAAACGGACGTCCCGGCCTCGATGCGGGTATCGCCGGACCGATCCTCAAGGAGGTGAAGGAGCGGCTGGGGTTCCTCGTCGACGTCGGGCTCGACTACCTGACGTTAGGCAGGGCGGCCGAATCGCTCTCGGGCGGGGAGGCGCAACGGATCCGTCTCGCTACGCAGATCGGGTCCCGCCTGGTAGGCGTCCTGTACATCCTCGATGAACCATCGATCGGGCTGCACCAGCGCGACAACGAGCGGCTGCTGCGGACCCTCGAAGCGCTGCGCGACCTGGGCAACACCGTGATCGTGGTCGAGCACGACGAGGAGACCATCAGGGCCGCCGATTACGTGATCGACCTCGGTCCCGGGGCGGGGAAGCACGGCGGCGAGGTGGTGGCGGAGGGCAGCATCGATGACATCCTGAAGGCCAGGCGATCGCTGACGGGGCAGTATCTCAGCGGATCGCGCCGGATCAACGTGCCGAAAGCACGTCGTCCCATCGACGCGCGCCGGCAGCTCACCATTCACGGCGCGCGCGAGCACAACCTCCAGAACCTCACGGTGTCGATCCCGTTAGGCGCGTTCGTCGCGGTCACCGGCGTCTCGGGGTCGGGGAAGTCCACCCTCATCGAGGACATCCTGCACCACACGCT
>DAIUET010000171.1:0-5600 GCA_036845045.1 Gemmatimonadaceae bacterium
GGTTCGATCGAGTTGCGCGAGTTCGGCTCGCCGGTGCCGGCCCAGATCTGCTGGGTGTCGGACGGCGCGATGGCCAGCGCGCCCATTGAGGACACGCGCTCGTTCTCGAAGATCGGCGTGTAGCGCATGCCATTGTTGACGGTCTTGAAGATTCCGCCCGCGGCCGCGGCGACATAGAACGTGCGGGAAGGACTCGGCAGCGCCGCGATGTCAGCGATGCGGCCTTCGACGGTGGCGGGCCCGATGGGGCGCCAGCGGGATCCGCGAACGACGAGTGAGTCGATGGCCTGGGCTTCCGCGGTTTGCTGGAGGCTGGCGGCGAGAACTGCGAAGATGAGGCGTTTCATGATAGAGGGCGTTTTGGAGACATCAAGTGTGTCGTACGCCGTCGAGTTGGACAACCGCCGTGTGATGGGGCGTTGCCACGACTTATCCCTTTTGCGTGAGAGCTCGCCAAGGGGCTCCGTTCGGCTCATTCCGACGCAGCCTTGCGGAAATGCGTCGGTTTTGGAAGCTGCGTCGAGATTCGCCTTAACGGATCCCCTTCGCTCGCTGCCAGGCGAACGAAATCACTCGTGCGCAGCTGAACGCGCCGAAACACGAATCCGCACCAGAGCCGGTGGCTCGTAAGACCCCTCACCCACGCCGTGGTCGCGATTAGGGGAGTGGGAGTCTGACGCTCAGCCGCTCCGAGAACGGGCCGAGTTGCGTCGCGTATGCTCGTCGCACGAATCGCGAGCGACGGGGACCTGCCGGGCGAGTCCCGATGGGCGCGTCACTCGAACCAGGTACGGACATCGGAACGAGCCAAGGCAGCGTCCCCGGAGCGAGCGAGCGACTTGGCTGGTCGAACGCTGTGCCGTTACGCGCCTCAGCTCACTCGCCGATCACTTCGGCATCGGCCTCAATCTCGACCAGGTACTCGTCGCCGACCAGGTCGGCCTGAACCAGCGTGTTTGCCGGCTGGATTCCCGCAAAACGCTCACCATGAGCGCGCGCTACGGCTTCCCAGTCCGCCATGCGCTTCACGAACACCCGCGTTCGTACAACGTCAGCCAGCGACGCGCCAAGAGATTCCAGCGCGCCTTCAACCTTGTCGATCACGAAGTGCGCCTGCGCTGCCGCATCCCTCCCGCCAATGCATCGTGTTCCGTGTGTCGCAGTGGTACCGGAAACGAGCACGCGTTTCCCCGTCCGCACCGCGCGGCTGAACCCGGCCAGATCCTCCCACATCGTTCCCGAAAACGCGCGCTGTCGGCCCTGTTCATCGCTGCGGACCGGGTACGGTGAGGGGAATTCGCGCAGGTGGTGGCTCAAGTCGCCGGCGGCGGTCAGGTACGGCGGACGGCGATACTCGTCGCCGCAGTCACCAGGAATGGGTCGCAGCGTGGCGGCGGCTTCGTCCAGCATCGCCCTCGACTCATCGTCGAGCGCGAAGTCGAACAATCGCGCGGTCTCATCGACGTGTGAACGCTGCCCGAGCCGGGCACCAATGATCACGGCACCGACGGCCGGCTGCTCCAGCGCATAACGAGTGGCCACGGTGGCGGTCGGAACGCCCAGCCGGTGCGCCACGTCCCGCGCTACGGTCAGGACGTGCTGGTACGCACTCCAGCCGCCGGCGGCGTCGATGAATCGCTTGTACTTCATCTGCGACCAGGTCGTCAGTTCGGAGGCCGCAGGCTCGCGCGCGCCCACCCAGCGATCCGACAGGAATCCCCCGGCCAGCGTGCCGTAGGCGAGGATCGCGACGCCATTCGCGCCGCAGAACTCCGCCATGCGTCCGCTCGCTCGGCGATCGAGCAGCGAGGCGGACACCTGGTTCGACACCAGCTCGATGCCGCTTCGGACGGCGATACGCAGATGTGCAGTGTCGAAGTTCGTCACGCCAAGCTGGCCGATGAGCCCTTCGACCTTGAGCTCCTGCAGCCAGGTGAGGGCATCGAGCCAGGAGGGATGGGAGTACCGCCAGGCGTGGAACTGCATCAGGTCGATGCGATCCATGCGCAGCCGCTCGCAGGCACGCGACACGGCGGCGCGGACCTGCTCGCGCGTGACCGGACCGGGCTCGGGCACCCACTTGGTCAGCAGTTGGCACGCGCCGCCCGACGGGAGCGACGCGCGAAAGTGGCCTGCGATCACTTCGGCGGACCCGTAATGATCCGCCATGTCGAAGGTCGTCAGGCCCGCCTCGACGTAGGGCGCCATGGCACTCGCAGTTCCGGCAGTGTCGAGTTGCCGGCCGTCGCGCTCCATGTCGGCCACCTGCCACAGCCCCGTGATCACCCGTGAGATCGTGAAGCCTGGCGCGAGTTGATAGCGCTCCACGAGGCTACTCCGGCGGCAGGTTGGAGAACACCGCTCGCACATCAACGCCGCGCCTGACGAGTGCCCGCCGCTCGCGCCAGTAGATAACGCTTGCCGCACCCAGCATCAGCACCCAGAGGTTCGTGGAGCGGAAGTACCACGCCGTGTCGGCGGTGACATCCCGCCAGACGTGCATACCGAGGAAGGCTCCGATCACCAGGATGCCGGCGCCGGCGAGCAGCACCTGGAGCGCTCGCTGTGGGACGACGCGGACGCGCGCGGCGAGCGCCGGGTTGCGCCCGGGAAGCGTGAGCACGGCGACCGACATCAGCAGGAAGTTGATCAGCATGGAGATCACGAGGATGTCCACGCCCAGGAAGAAATCGCCGGCCAGGTGGCTCCCGAGGATGCCGGCGGTGGCCATGGCGCCGCTGGCGATGACCGCCACGTCAGGCGTGCGGCGCACCGGGTGAACCCTCGCCACGGCTGCCGGGAAGATCCGGTCCTCAGCCCAGGCGAACATGAGTCGGGAGGTGCCGAGCAGCATCGCCGGGAGGTCCTTCATGAGGGCGATTGCGGCCCCCGAGACCATTAACACCGTGAGGGGACGCGGGAGCAGCGGAGCGAGCAAGCCGGGCGCGGTGAGGTCGCGTGTGCGGGCCTGTTCGGCCACCCACTGCCACGGTACTGCGTGGTAGACCGCCGCGGTGAACAGGAAGTAGAACACGGCGACGCCGGCGATCGCGAACCCGATGGCGAGCGGCACGGTGCGTGACGCATCGCGTGCTTCGCCTCCCGCCTGGGCGATGGTATCGAAGCCGATGAAGCTCGAAAAGAGGAGCACCGACGCCATGACGATGTGCTGCACACCAGCGGTGGATTCGCGTGTCCTCGCCACCGCGCCCGCCACATCGGGGACGGCGAGGAGGAAGTCGACCTGCGTGAACGAAAAGCCGGCGACGATGACGAGCCCACCCAGGATGAGCGTGAGGAACATCAGCGGGATGACCGTACGCTGATACGTGGCGATGCCGCGCAGGTTCACGCCAACGAAGGTCCAGAGCACCGCGATCGGGATGACGAGACGAGCCGCGCCGGTCTCCAGCGCCGCGCTCACGCCCGAGGCACCGGCGGCCGTCGCCACGTCGCGCAGGAAAGGGACCAGCAGGTACGACACCACGCCGATCGCGACTGAAAGGCTGAACCACTGTGAAAAGCTGGCGACGAAACCCAGGTACGGCGTCAGCGCACGACTCGCGTAGACATAGCTTCCGCCGGCGCGAGGCATGGCTGACGCGAGGATGGCATAGGCGAGCGCCGCGAAGAGCGCCGGGATCGCGGCCAGGAGGTACGCGGGAAGCACGCTGGCGCCGATCCCGGGGACGTTCCGCTGGATCATGAACGGAATGACGTTGATCGCCGCACCTACCATCGCGCAGACACCGGTGGCCACAAGGCCCAGCACGCCCATTTCGCGCGCGAGCGTTGGACTGCCGGTGTTCACGGAAGTGGTCATGAGTCGTGGTGGGGAAAGCGGGGAATCGGCGCGGTTATCTTCGCGTCGATCCATCGTCAGCGCCACTGGTGACTGGCAGCTGCGCACTCGCTCGGGGATCCGTTCGGCTCATTCCGACGCAGCCTTGCGGAAAAGCGTCGGTTTTGGAAGCTGCGTCGAGATTCGCCTTAACGGATCCCCTCGCTCGCCGCCTGGCAAAACGAGATCACTCGTGCGTAGCTGAACGCGCCGGACCAAGGAATCCGCGCGAGAGCCGGTGGATCGTAAGACCCACATCCCCAACGTCGCGACCCGGGGGGGAGTCAGGCGCTTAGGCGCTCCGAGGCCGAGCTGAGTGCGTTACGTGTGCTCGGCGCACGAGTACGCAGGAGCGAGCGACGGGGACCTGCCGGGCGAGTCCCGATGGGCGCGTCACTGGAACCTGGTACGGACATCGGAACGAGCCAAGGCAGGTGCCCCGTCGCGAGCAAGGCTGCGAGGCAGTACCGACAGCCGCGCAGCATTCAGCGTGTTCAGAGAAAACAACGACACACCGCTCGCTCCGGCCTCCCGCGAAAGCGCAATCGCCCGGGCCAGCTCCGAAGGCTCAAGCCGCGGCAGAAACAGACCGGCATACAGCGGAACCCGACCGTTCAAGGCAACCACCCCTTCACGTGCCGCTGCACCGATCCACGCCACATCCTTCAGATAGAAGTGATGATAGATCATCGGGAAGACCGCATCGACCGGCCACGTGTCCCAGGCCTGCCGGACGTACTGCCGCGCCAGCGCCGGCGTCGCAAAGACCGCGGCCGTGATCTTCTTGTCATGCGCCCGGGCCGCCTGGCCCAGTAGCGTCACCATCTCCGTGATGGCGTCCAACCTGAACTCACGCCATGCCGCATTTTCAGAGGGATCCCTGAGCTGGCGCGGATCGATCCCCGATTGCCGGCGGAATTTGTCGACGCACACCGGGCAGTAGCAGAAGTCGTACTGCGCATACTCCCGGTCCTGCACGATGTTGTACCGGCTCCACAGTCCGCGCGGCAGGATGACGTCGATGAATCGGATATAGTCGAGGTGAACGCCGTCCACCTCCGGCCGCCGCGCGATGCCGTCCACGATGCCGCGCAGGTACTGCCGCACCGGGTCGCGCGTCGGGCAGAGCCAGTTGTACTGCGGTACGTACGGCGGTCTGGTGAGGCTGGAATCGCCGTTGCGGCTGACGCTGAACCACTCGGGATGCTCGCGCTTCGCATAACGATCGAAGTAGCGGTACATCGTGTAGATCCAGCGGTGGAACTCGATCCCGTTGGCGTGCGCCGCGTCGGCGATGACTCGTGTGCTCGCGTTGGAGCCTTCGACGAGCACTCCGGTAATGCCGGCGTCTCGCAAAGCCTTGAAGCGCGTCCGCCAGTACGCGCGATCGTCGGGCCGACTGGCATGAAACCAGACCCACGCCCGGAAGTCGCTCTGGCGCTCCGGCAGCTGAATGCTCCCGCTCGCGCGTTGCGGTCGCAGGCGAACGCTCGCCAGTGAAGCAGCGAGGATCTCGAGAAATTCGCGGCGGTCCATCGCTCGGCTGATACCCCGGCATCAGCGCCGCGTGCGGCTGCACTACTCCCCTGGCACCCCTTGCACCCTTGGCACCCTTCGGATCAGCGATCGTGCCGCAACGCGTCGATGGCGTCCAGTCGCGCCGCTCGTTGAGCCGGCCAGACCCCGAACAGCACGCCCAGCCCTCCCGCCCATGCGACCGCCAACGCCGCCGTCTGCGGATCGATCGCCATGCGCCACA